>CAYVJI010000011.1:0-32626 GCA_964451805.1 uncultured Pelolinea sp.
CCATGTGATAGGCGGGCGTGTTGCGGCCTTCGAACACACGGTCGACAATCGCTTCGCGGTCGATCGCGGCAGCAAATGCCTGGCGCAGCTCTTTCGTCCAGACTGGACCGGCTGGCGCTTCAGCGGCTTCCTCAGCTGGAGCGGCTTCTTCTGCGGGCGCAGCTTCTTCAACTGCTGGTGCTGCAGTAGGTTGGCAGGCAGTTGCTAAAAGACCTGCCAGGAGCACTAACACAAACAGAACTTGAAAATTTTTCTTACTCATTGTTCTCCTCCAATATGATTAGTTGATATGTACTGACTTGCTTTTTTCAAGGTTCAAATACCGATCACCTCCTCAGGCAACATATTAACCGTTGATTTTACCAGATAAAACTCTTTTTTTTTCGTTTCATTACAAAACTCATCATCTTTACTCCAACCGCTTGCTGAAGATTCCCTCAGGAATCCCACACGGCTGACAGGGAATGTATGCAATAAAAAAACCTCCGCCGTTTGGAGCGGAGGTTCAAAGTCAATGTTAGACGCTCTCTAAAAATTTGTCAACTTCCCAATCAGTCACGTGTATGCGAAACTCATCCCATTCTTCCAGCTTGGCGCGACGGAAGGCGCCGTAAATTTCCTCCCCCAGCGCGTTCTTTAAAACTGCATCTTTGTCTAATTCCTCTAATGCTTCCAGCAAGGAAGCGGGCAGCTCCTGGATATCCTTGGCTTTGCGTTCATCTTCGCTCAGATGGTAAATGTTCAGGTTATTGAGCGGTTTGGGCGGGTCAATCTTATTGTGGATGCCGTCAAAGGCGGTTGCGATCATACCCGCGAACGCCAGGTAAGGATTGCAGGAAGGATCCGGGCAGCGCAGTTCCGCGCGCATGGACTTATGCTGTCCCTTGGTATAACGCGGGATGCGGATGAGCGCCGAGCGGTTGATCTGCGCCCAGCCCACATAAACCGGAGCTTCATAACCGGGCACCAAGCGCTTATAGGAATTGATCGTGGGCGCTACCAGGGCTGCCAGAGCGCGGGCATGTTTCAATTGACCGCCGATGAAATGGTACGCGAGGGGCGAGAGATGAAATTCATCCTTGCCATCAAAGAAAAGATTGTTTCCCTGATTGTCAAAGATGGATTGGTGGGTATGCATGCCGGAACCGTTGATGCCGAAAATCGGTTTGGGCATAAACGAAGCGATCAGATCATGCTGGGCAGCGATGGCTTTCACAGTATATTTCAAGGTCATGACATTATCTGCCGTGCGCAGGGCATCTGCGAAACGGAAGTCAATCTCATGCTGCCCAAGAGCAACTTCATGATGGCCGACTTCAATTTCAAGACCCATGGAATTGAGCGCGTACATCAATTCCGTGCGCACCTGAGCCGCCTCATCATCCGAGGAAAAGTCAAAATATCCGCCCACATCATGCGGAACAGGGGTCATGCCACCATTGGGTTTGAACAGGAAAAATTCCGGCTCAGGACCGCAATTGAAGGTCATGCCCTGCTGCTTTAGATCCGCCAGCATGCGCTTCAATAAACCGCGCGGGTCTCCCGCAAAAGGCTCGTCATCCGGCGTGTAAATGTCGCAGAAGAAGCGTGCGCGTTTCATTTCGGCAGGCGTCCAAGGCAGGACCGCATAGGTGTCCACATCAACATACAAATGCATGTCGCTTTCCTGGATGCGGGCAAAACCCTGGACCGATGACCCATCAAACCAGATACCGTTATCCAGCGCGCCTTCAAGCTGTTCAACGGGAGCATCCACGCTTTTTACTTTACCGGTCACATCGGAAAACTGGAAGCTGATAAACTTGACGTTGTCTTTCTTCACTCGCTCTAAAACTGTTTTTTTATCCATGTTAGCTCCTTCATCTTTAAAAATAACTGGGCATGCCCGGGCATGCCCACGTTAACAAAATAAATTGTTAGCTGACTGCCCTTCCTGCAAACAGGGTTTTTTTTAACCAAAAAACTCTGACCACTGCGCAATTTTTGTCACGGTCATCACTGACCATTTTTCTTACGCGCTGATTCGGAAGGGAGAATGAAGCCCGTGGCAGGGCTTCGGAGGCATCCGCTGAACAGATCGATTTTTTCCCGTCTTTCAGGATTAGCGCTTCCCTCGCGGGAAGGAACCTCCTCCTCGTAATCTCCATTTAGGAGACCCAGCCGCTTTTCTCCGGAATATTCAGTTGTTAAATATGGGCGTATTTTTACCACCGTATAAATGGAATTGTCAAGGGTGATAGATATCTGTTGGTTACTAAGACCTATCAGATGCTGGTGGCGGCTTTATAGTCTTCCAAAAAATCCTGAATGATCTCCTCTTTAGAAATTTGCTTGGTTTTCATCGAATTGGCCGCGTTGCGGATCTTGCCTTCTACCCCTAATTTCAATTTGCCTTTATCGTTAGGCATATACACACTCTTGCTGGCTAACAACTCGCCCTCATCCATGAGGATATTGATCTCGTATACAAATTCCTTGTGCTTATTCTTTTTGATCAGGATAGCCGCGTGTCCTTTTTTATGATCAATTTCTACATCGTGTTTGTGTTTTTTAAATTCTTTTTTCAGATCTTCAAACGCAGCCAATACATGCGTCTGCATGAAACTTTTAGCAGCCTGCCGAGTTTCCGCTTTACGATGCTTTAGTTCTTTTTTGGTCTTTTTCTGCTCCTTAAAATGCAGGGCAAGTTCATTCTTCCAATCATCCATACCATCATCTCCATGTTCCCTATACCAAAGAATATCTTACTATGGTTATCAGATTGTCAATAGTACATTAATCTTCTATTAACGCCAGCCTCTGGTTTGATTTCCTTCAAAACTTACCCGTCCCAATTGGCGAATGGAGGCAAAGCCATTGCGGGACACGATGATGTGATCCAAAACGCCGATATCCAACAGACGGCCGGCTTTTACTAGCTCTTCGGTGAAACGCGTATCCTCCTGGCTGGGCT
Organism: uncultured Pelolinea sp.; assembly: GCA_964451805.1. GTDB lineage: Bacteria > Chloroflexota > Anaerolineae > Anaerolineales > Anaerolineaceae > Pelolinea. Next base: position 2,954 of record CAYVJI010000011.1, read on the forward strand.
GCGGATCTCCCGAAGGATGGTTGTGAACCAGAATAATCGCCGAAGCGCTGTGCCGCAAAGGGATTTCGAATATTTCCGCTAAGCGTACTGATGAATGATTGAGCGTTCCGATGTATAACTGTTGCTTGCAGATCAAACGATTGCGGGTGTTCAGCACCAGCACCCATAACTCTTCTTGTTTCTTCTCGCTGAGAACATGCCGCATCAATTGGTCAACATCCTCGGGGGAATGGATGCTCTCAGCCGGCTGCTCTTCTTCCAGATTCAAGCGATACCCCAGTTCAATGGCAGCTTTGATCTGAGCTGCTTTGGCAGAACCCATGCCATTGATGCCGCACAAGTCCGCAAAACTGGCAGCGTGCAAGCCGCGCAAACCACCAAAGCGGTTGACCAATTCCCATGCCAGATCGATGGCGCTTGCTCCTTTAACCCCTACACGCAGGAGAATGGCAAGCAGTTCCGCATTGGTCAGAGCCGCTTCGCCCTTTTGTGCCAGACGTTCGCGCGGTCTTTCATTAACAGGAAAATCTCTAATGCCTGGTTTTTTTATCTTCGAATCCATCCTGTTCCCTCCGCTGAAAATTCAAACCGAATCCTGATCACTATACAATAAAAATCCCGCTGCATCAATTCGTTTGTCAATTTGGTCAATCAATGCATGCGTCATTGCCCTTTTTCACTTAATGCTATAATTTTTCAGCTATACAAATTCAGCCACCTTCATTACGCATGTACGCAAACAACCATCATTCGATTGATTATCTGGTTATCGGCCATATCACCCAAGATTTGGTGGATGGCGGTGTGCTGCTGGGCGGGACAGCTTCTTACGCAAGTTTGACCGCTCTTGCGCTCAACAATAAGACAGCATTAGTAACATCCTGTCCAAAATGGATGGAAATTCCTGAATTAAACCCCATTCTGGTCCATCGCAAATCCAGCCAGTACGCCACCACATTTGAAAACATCGATCAAGGCAGCGGAAGGCAGCAATTCATTCATCACTGCGCCGCCCCCCTGGGACCTGCAGATATTCCCCACGAGTGGCTTCAAGCAAGAATTGTGCATCTTGGTCCGGTTGCGGCAGAAATTGACGCAGACATCATGCATGCCTTTCCCAAGGCCTTCCTCGGCATCACGCCGCAAGGTTGGATGCGCGCGTGGGGTTCAGATGGGCAAGTGCGATACCGCGAGTGGCCAAATGCCATGCCTTTGCTGGAAAGAGCAGATGCAATCGTCTTGAGTATTGAAGATATCCAAAACAATGAAGCGTTGATCAGCGAATACGCGCACACCGCCAAGGTTTTAGCAGTCACCGAAGGGATTTTTGGTGCACGAATCTATTGGAATGGCGACTGCCACCACATCAGCGCTCCAAAAGTGGAAAGCCTGGATGCAACCGGCGCGGGGGATATCTTCGCGGCTGTTTTTTTCAGCAGACTATTCACCGGCGTTGACCCCTGGCTTGCCGGGGAAAGCGCGGTGCGGATAGCCTCCCAATCTGTAACCCGCATGGGGTTAAGAGGTATCCCTACCACAAGCGAAATTCAAAATTCTGTTATCGAGGTCATCCAAGGACGCTAGGAAAAATGGCGAAAATTTACACTCTGGTGAATCAGAAAGGCGGAGTCGGCAAAACAACTTCCGCGATCAATGTGGGCGCGTATCTGGGTTATTATGGGCAGAAGGTTTTAATTGTCGATCTCGATCCACAGGCGAATGCAACATCCAGCCTAGGCATCGATAAAACGACCGTAAAAAACGGCACCTATGAAGTGGTGATCGGATCAACCCCCATAGCGCCCTCCATCCTTCACAATCCCCGCTTGAAGATATCCATCCTGCCAGCGTCACCTGCCCTGGCAGGCGCTGAAGTCGAATTGCTGGATCTTCCTCGTAGAGAATTCCGCGTCCGAGAAGCATTGACGCCAATTCTCGACCGGTACAACTATATTTTGGTGGACTGCCCTCCCTCTCTGAGCATCATTACAATTAATGGATTGATCGCAGCCTTGAATGGCGTTCTGATCCCCGTGCAATGCGAATACCTGGCACTGGAAGGCATCGGCCAGCTCACCCAAACATTGAAACGAGTGCAAGCTTCACTGTTTCCCGAGTTAAGTGTGCGCGGAGTACTCATGACCATGTACGACGGTCGCACGCGGCTGGCTGCTGATGTAGTCAATGAAATTAAAAAACACTTCCCCACCCAGGTATTCCAGACCATCATCCCACGCAGCATCCGTCTGGCAGAAGCGCCATCATATGGGCTGCCCATCGCGACCTATGCGCCCAGCTCGGGAGCAGCCAAAGCGTATCAAGACCTGACCCGCGAAATACTGGAACAGGACGGAGTGCATATTCCCGAAATTAAAGTAAAGGTGGATTGATATGACGGCTCGCAGAGGTTTAGGCAAAGGACTGGATGCTCTCATTCCGGCTGGTGAAGAACCCGAAGGTGGTGGCAACGCCCTGCAAATTCCCATCGCGCTGATCGAACCCAATCCTTCTCAACCGCGCGGTGAGATCCAGGATGAAAGCCTGCAGGAGCTGGCAGATTCCATTCGCGAACATGGCATCCTGCAGCCTTTGATCCTCTCCAAAGAGGGCGATCCTGAAAAATACACATTGATCGCCGGGGAAAGGCGCCTGCGAGCCGCTAAATTGGTTGGATTGGATTTTGTGCCCGCCATGCTGCGTGATGCCACTGACCAGCAACGGTTGGAATGGGCTTTGATCGAAAATCTGCAGCGCGAGGATCTGACAGCTTTGGAAGCTGCAGAAGCATACCAGCAACTAATTGATGAGTTCGGTTTAACCCACGATCAAATAGCCAGTCGGGTCGGCAAAAATCGCACAACGGTTACTAACACTCTGCGCCTGCTGAAGCTGCCCGAATCAGCACGAGAAGCATTGACCGCTGGCAGAATATCCGAGGGTCATGCGCGCGCACTGTTAGGGTTACCCTCCGAAAAAGCCCAGGCAGCTGCCCTGCAAACGATCCTTGCTCAAGACCTGAATGTGCGTCAAACGGAACAACTGATCCACAAATTGGCTGGAGAAAAACCCACACCCAATGCGTCGCAATCCGCCAAGTCACCGCAGATCAGCGATATTGAAAATGTGCTGCGCTCGGCGCTGGGAACCAAGGTTACTTTAAAACACGGCAAAAAGGGTGGTACGCTGGTGATCCATTACTATTCTGATGAAGAGCTGGATGAGCTGATCGAACGCATCCGCCGCGCCTGAAGAATGACAACACGCCTGCTCACCAACTGCCGCATCTATACATTTGATCCCGTTCAACCGCTGGTTGAGGCACTGGCGATCCAAGACAACCTCGTTCAAGCAGCTGGCAGACAGGATGAGGTACTTGAGCAGATCAAAACACCATACGAAAAGAATGACCTGCAGGGGCAAATTGTCCTGCCTGGTTTATGCGATGCTCACATCCATTTGTTGGAGTACGGCTTCAGCCTGCAGCGCGTGGATTGCGAAACCGCGACCCGCGCTGAGTGCATCCAACGCATCCAGCAGCGCATCCAAGGGATTCCCGAAGGAAAATGGGTGCTCGGACATGGCTGGAATCATAATATCTGGCCCGAAGGATCAGGCACCAAAGAGCAGCTGGATGCAATCAGCGCAGGCCACCCGGTTTACCTGACACACAAGTCCCTGCACAGTGCTTGGGCAAACTCGAAAGCATTGGAAATTGCCGGGATCGATGAAGGGCATTCTGATCCAGATGGAGGGCAATTCCAAAGAGACGACAAAGGCAGAATGACCGGTATTATTCTAGAAAAGGCTATGCGCATCATCGAGCAAGCCATCCCTGCCCCCGGTCCATCAGAGCGCGAGGAAGCGCTGCTGAAAGCCCAGCAAACCCTGAACTCATTCGGCATCACAGCCGTGCACGACTTCGATGCTTGGGAATGCTTGAGCGCCCTGCAAAGCCTGTACGCTCAAAAAAAATTGCTGCTGCGTGTCACGAAAAGCATTCCCTCGGTGATGCTGGAAGAAGCTATCCAGAGTGACATACAAAGTGGAAAAGGAGACGTGCAGCTTTCATTCGGCTGGTTGAAACTGTTCGCGGACGGCGCGCTAGGACCGCAAACAGCAGCCATGCTGGAGCCATACGAACACTCCACATCAAAAGGCATGCTCTTTCTGCAGAAGGATCAGCTGGCTGAAATCGGCCGCAAAGCTTTGGAACATGGCATCAGCCTGGCGGTGCATGCCATCGGTGACCGCGCAAACCGGGAGGTGATTGACGCGTTTGCTCAACTGAATCAACAAAGCCTGCTGGTCAAAAGCCGGCTTCCTAATCGTATTGAACACGTTCAGTTGATCACTCCGCAGGATTTGCAGCGCATGGCGGATCTGGGTATTGTAGCTTCCATGCAGCCCATTCACCAGGTCTCCGATCAAGAAATGGCTGATAGACACTGGGGCGAACGCTGCCGATATGCATATGCCTGGCAATCGGTCCAATCCAAGGGGACGAAACTCGTGTTCGGATCCGATGCTCCAGTAGAATCCCCCAACCCATTTTGGGGATTGTATGCGGCAACCGAGCGCAAACCTTTGCATGCGCAAAAATCCATGGTAAGCTGGCAGCCGCAGGAGCGCTTGAATAGGCAAACAGCCCTCGATGCATATATCCGCACGCCGCAAATCATTTCCGGGAAAGGAGAACAATTTGGAAAACTGAAAGCAGGCTGCCACGCCGACCTGACCGTCCTTCCTTTAGACCCATTCAGCGCTGCCGAACAAGAATTGGTCACTCTGAACCCCAGCGCAACCATGATCAATGGCGCTTGGGTCTTTCAAAAATCCTGATTTTCCTCGAATGCTATAATAGAAAAAATAACAGGCAAACAATGAAACAGGAATTCATGAATCATCTCGATTTTTCAGAACATCCTTGGGTGCCCGGCTTGAAGAAGGCGCGCGAAGCATGTGGAAAGACAATCAAAGATGTAAGCCAGAGTCTTGGCATTTCTAACAATAGATTGCGCAGCTACGAAGAAGGCAAACTCACTCCTTCATTGCCGGAATTGGAATCACTCTCATTTTTATACAACATTCCGCTGGCTGCTTTGTTCGATACGCAACTGATCATGGATTATGTTCACGAACCGCAAAATCACTCCCTGCAAAGTCTGCTGCAGATCCGAAATCATTTCATCGGAACACACCTGCAATTAGCCAGAGAAAACTTCGGCAAGACAGTCAACGAGCTGGCTAGAGAAATCAAAATTCCGTCGTCAAGACTAAAAAAATATGAACGGGGGGAACTCGCCATTCCTTTGAATGATCTGCAAAAGCTGTACCAAGCAGTCAATCGAAAAATTTCGGATATCCTGGATAAAGAAAGCCCGATCGGAATGTGGCAGGAACTCAACATGCAAATCAGCAGCCTGAAAGAGATTTCTCAAGAGAATCGGGAATTTTTCCTCACTGAGGAAAACCAGCCTTATCTTGACCTCGCCCGCCAGATGAAAACCATTGGCCGGGATCAATTCACCAGTCTGTCCGAATCCCTAAAAAAAATCCTCGACCTTCCCAAGTAACCGGTCTAAAACAATAATCCGAGATCCACATGAAATCTGAATACACTGTCCGTGCTGCTGCAGCGGGGGACAAAACCGCCATCGAAGCCTTCATAGAGCATGCGGCGGCAGTACACCGTCATCTAGATTGGAGATCACCCAGCGAGTGGATCGGCAAGGATCATTTTCTCATTCTTGAGCAGGATAAGAGAATGCAGGCGTTTCTAGCCTGCACGGCAGAGCCGAACCAGATCCAATGGATTAGGGTTTTTGCCTGTAAAAACCATACATCTTTATCGAAAGACTGGTCAATGCTTTTTCAGCAACTTCTCGATACCCTCTCCCAAAATAAAAAAAAGACTACGATCGCATCCATCACATATCTGGATTGGATGAAAGACCTACTAACCAATCATCAATGGAAATTTCAGCAGACAATCGTTCAGCTCAGATGGAATGGGGTCCCTAAAAATGCATTTACGCAAACTTGGCCGCGACAGCTGCAAATTCGACCCATGCGAAATTCTGATGTAGATTCAGTTGCGCAAATCGACAATCAATGTTTCACCGATCTCTGGCAGCAATCAAAAGAGGCTGTTGAGCGCGCATTCGAACTATCAAACCACGCAACCGTTGCCATCCTGGGTGGAGATGTGGCAGGCTTCCAAATCAGCACTTCTCATAAATCGATCGCGCATTTGGCGCGCCTGGCGGTTAATCCAAAATTTCAAGGCAAACACATTGGGCAGGCACTCGTTCAAGAAATGCTTGATCATTTTCACAAACCCTGGATTAAAGAGATCACGGTCAATACACAACAGGATAATAAAATTTCATTAAACCTTTATAGAAAAATGGGTTTTGAACTCACTGGAGAAAGCTTCCCGATATATGTATTCCAGATTGAACAATAACTGATCTAATTGGTAAATTCTTTTAATCCTGGTGTGCTGCCATTTTTACGGTTGGCACCTCCATTCCCGCTGCCACGCCAAAGCGGATGCCCATCCTCAGAGCGGATTTGAACCATGTTCCCTGTAGATAGATCTTCAATCCAAATCACCTCAAAATGACCATTTTCTTCCCGAAAACCAGAAATCAGTACTTCGTCTCCCGCATGTGAAGAAAAGCCAGCCTGTACAGCAAACCACCAGGCTCGATTTTCGATGCTGATCTGTTCTCCTTCTGCAGTTAATGCCATTAAGGAATTCTCATCTACGAATTGAACAAAGGCATTCACCAGAATGGATTGGTTGTTCCATGATGAGATGCTGCCTGAATGTGAGCCTTGGACAGATCGATCATTCTGATGTCCCTGCCCTTGCAAACTACCTTCTGAGCCATTATTGCTTCGCCGATTGCCATCATTTGATCCGGATAAACCATTGGCACCATTGTTCGATTGTAATGATTGAGAGCGAGTGCCAGTATCCGCACGCTGCTCAGTTCGATACACGGCTCCAAAGATCAAGCCAGCACTGATCGCTGTTACGACTACACCGATAATGATATTTTTAAACATGTTCAAGCTCCTCTGTAAATTTTTTCTCCTGTGGTTTCAGCGCATTGGGTTTCATCCATTTGGATGAAATATTCACGATCCATCCCCAATGCAGCAGGACATGGAATAACACTGCAATAATCATAAAAACACCCGACCAAGTATGGATCACGTCCCAGGTTTGATAAGGGAAAAAGATAGAATCGGGCAAACTGGCAAAAGAGTTCTTTGGATTGAAAAGCAAATATATTCCTGATATGGAAGCCCATATGAAACTCAGCGCGGCGAACCCATCCAAAAAAATATTCCATTTAGCTTTCCAGTTCAGTCTGCCGATTCTACAGCTTTTGTTTCCGAAGCATCGTTGCGTCATGACGATTATCCATTTCCAATGTACCAGAATATGGATAAGGATCACAAGAATCATGAGGATTCCTGACCAGAGATGGATCAGATCCCAGGTTTCGCGGTCGAATAGAATCACAGTCCCATAAAAAGGATTTTTGCCACCCTGGAACCCAACGGGGAAATATAGAAAATAAAAGCTCGAGAAAAAAATCGCCAAACCGCTCAATAGCAGTATCACGACCAGTCCATAACGCAGCCGTATTTGATAAGAAAGACGCGATGTAATTTTGCTCATTCTCCACACTCCATTTTGAGATAAGCAAAATATATCGAATGATTGTAAAGAAGATATGAAGTTGAATTAAAGAATTCTTAAGCTTATAGCGCTATTTTCGGCGGTTTTTTCGCTTTTGAATTTGCATAATATGCATAAACGCATCCACCACCATTGGATCAAAATGCTTGCCGGATTGCTCCTGGATATAGGTTAGGGTATCTTCCTCGCTCCATGCTTTGCGATAGGGGCGATCAGACCTCAAAGCATCCCATACATCCACAATAGCAAAAATTCTGGCGGCAAGCGGAATTTCTTCGCCTTTCAAGGCGCGTGGATACCCGCTGCCATCCCATTTTTCATGATGGCAATAGGGAATATCGATCGCTCTGCGCAAGAATGGAATGGTGGACAGCATGTTATACGCATAAACCGGATGCTTGCGCATGATCTCCCATTCTTCTTGGTTCAGAGGTCCTTCTTTCAGCAGGATATGGTCGGGCACGCCCATTTTTCCAATATCATGCAGAACTGCTCCGCGCTGGATATGGATCAATTCCTCATCCATTACTCCCATTTTTCTGGCCAGGCGCAATGTCAGATCCATAACCCGTTGGCTGTGACCTTCGGTTTCGCGATCACGCAATTCCAGAGTGCGCGCCCAGCCTTCCAAAGTTGTTTCATAAGCCACCGCCAAGTCCAGGTTGGATTTCTCCAGATCGCGGAAGAGGAGGGCATTATCCACTGCAATAGCGGTTTCAATCGTAAGAGTATTCAGAAAATTCACCCAATCCTCATCCGGATCTAGTGGTGAGCGGTGGAATAACTCCAGCACTCCCTGAACCTTCCCTTTTGAAATCAAGGGCGCTCCATAATACGCCACAAATCCTTCTTCTTGTATGAGAGGGGATTGAACCAATGAGGTCTTTTCAGAGGAAAAATCATTAATATGGATAATTTCCATGCTTTCAGCCGCTTGACCAGCCAAACCCTCTCCAATATTTAATTTGGTGTATTTCAGTGCATCCGTCTGGAATCCCCGACCGGCTACGAAGAATAGTTGCTGTTTTTCTTCATCCATCAACAATACATCCGCCGCATCCACACCCAATTGGACAGTGACTTGTTCCAGCAGCAGATATAAGGGGATCTGCAGATCAATATTGGTCGTGATGGCAATGCTGATATTCTGCAGGGCGGATAACCTTCTCAGCTGCAGCTGCAGGCGCTGTTCGGCTTCGCGTCTCTGGTTCAATTCTTGTTGAGATGTGCTATAGAGCTGCGCGTTTTGAACCGCTACTGCGATTTGGTGAGAAAGGGTTAGTAAAATCTGTTTATCTTCGTTGGTGTACATTTGTCCAGATTGCTTTTCCCCCAATGCAAAAAAACCAAGCAGTTCACCCTTGGAAATCAAAGGCACGTACACATCCGCCTGAATCGCATCCATCACATCTTTTTCCTGACCCCAAATGGAACGAAATTTCGGATTGGTATCCAGCTCATGCTGGCTGACTACTTGATCGTTGGATGATAACCAATTGATCAATGGGTGATCTTTATCCAGAAGTGTTCTGGGCGGCAGGCGCATACCGGTCTGAGCAGCGATAAAGAAATTTTTACGATTGGCATTGTGCAAGAATAATACAGCTCGATATATATGCAACGCTTGGGAGATTTCCTGAATAATCATTTGGGAAAGCTGGCTCAGATCAATTAAAGAAGATGCAGCCTCGGATACCCTCTGAAGCATTTTAACAGCACTGTAGCGCTCTCGGAAAAAAAAGCGATCGATCCAATTTTGCAGCATGTCTCGGAAAGGCTGAAAGACAATTGCCGCGATGAGAGAGACGACCAATGATGTTGAAAAAAGCTGCACGTTCGTATGCGCGTGAAAGACCTGCAGCGCCGCAGTAATGACCAGAAAATAACCAGCACCAATAATAATGGTTGGAACAAAATACAGCAGGCTTTTGCGCACCACAACTTTGACATCCAGCAGCTGATGCCTCAGGATGGCATATGCCAGCAGGAATGCCGCCAAAATATTTGCCGCAATGTCCACAGGATATTGACCCAATTCTGTGAAATTGAGACTGCCGCCGATCAATACTAGAAGGATGGCAAGAACGAACAGTGTGTAGCGGGTAATTTGGTTCTCATCCTTTGTGATTCTTGCGCTTTGATACAGCTTAACCATACAAAAGATCATCACCAGATAGCTTGGACCTGCGACAAGCGACGTAAGCGCTGTAAATCCATACACGAGTTTCCCGTTAATGATGTCAGCAAAGGGGGTCACCCAATCCGTAAATTGATTGACAAAAACTGCAGCATAGCCATAGGTGAAGATCAAGTTGCTGTGTTTTAGTTTTTGTGTCAGAGTGCCCATTGTAAAATAAAACAGCGCAAGCATCGACGCCAGTGCAAAAGAAGTCATACCTCTGAACCAGAACAGCGTATCTCCAATATCCAGCAGCACAAACAGAGCTGAAAGCGACCAAAAGATCATGCAGGCTGCATACAAGCGGAATCTGCGTTTCAGCGTGTGTTGCGGTTTTGAAACCGCTACAATCACGTACAAAAACGCGTAGGAAATAATCGCTGCAATAGGAATTGAGACCTGAATAAATGACCGCATGAAATCTTCTTTATTTCAAGTTGACAAGTTTTTCGAAAATATGATCTTTCGGCTGCATGTGCGGCGGTTTTAGGTGAGCCAGATCTGCGCCGGCGGCACGTTGACTTTCGGTGAAGTGGTCGAAAGCCCCTTTTTGCAGTTCAGTCAATTTAAAGTTATGGTCGCCAACTATCTCTTTCATCCCGTTGTAATCGGGATGGATAATCGCAATCTGTTCCTCAATCATCGCTTGAATCTTTGAGATTGGCGGATGTTCCGAATTCAAGAATTCGATATACAGATGCAGAATAGGTTTCCCATTTTCTACTTCTTTACGGGCGGTCCAATCCATGTATTTCACTCCGGCGGCATTGATAGATTGCCAGATAGATTTTTCTGTAAACCGAACCATATTGCTAAGATCAATCAGATCGTCTCCTCGTGAATAAAAACGGAATTGGGGAAGAGTACACCCGATTTCCTGATCCTGCAATGAGTCAATGCGTATTAAATCTCCAACCCGGTAACGCTGCAGGACGCCTCCCAGCAGGTTGGTGAAAACGATCTCGTAGATGCCAAGCTCCAATTCATCGGTCAATACGGTTTTGGGAACATAATTTGGATCTTCTTTATTCTTTAGATGTTCTTCGAAGGGAATGAATTCATAAAAATTGATATCGGGGAACAGCAGCATGCCTTTGTAATTCCAAGCCTGCAATGCCTGCATCCCTCCTTCAGTGCAGGCGTAACCCTCCAGGGGAGGTTTGCCCCAATAGTATTCCACCTTTTCACGATAAATATCAGTATCCATACCACCGGTCATGACACCCTTTAATTTCCAAATATCTTTGGGCAGCAAATTTCTTCGTTTCGCTTTAGCGATGATCAAACCTTTGAGCAACTTTATTATGGTCTTTGGTTTCATGCCTTTAATGGAAGATTTGCTGCCGCCGCCCCCCTCGGCAAATCGCTCACCCATTTTTCCCAGAACGCTGGCAAGTCCGTAGAAATAATCAATGCCTGTTTCCATGCCCTGGCTGAAACCAGCGGCAATGCGATCCGCGAATTCCATTTTTTCGCCTTCTTCTAATGGCGGGACAAAGCGCACATCCAAGAGATCAGCAGTGGAATGACTGACGTAGCCGGAAGTGTAGGGTAAAGGCGCTGTAGCCAGCAGCAGCACATCCCCCGGTTGAACTTTTACATCTCCTTTATATGAACATGAGGAAAGGATCATAGCAGTCAGCGCGACCTCTCCATAGCGGTCATACATACGGTCTGTCAATGGGATCCACTTGCATTTATATTTACCAGACCTTCCGGAAGTGCGCGCCCAGCGATAATTTGCTTTAGGCAGCATTTCTTCTTTCTTTTCAAGCAGAAAATCCACATAATCCTCATAGGTGGTCAGTGGAATCCGTTCTCGAAATTCGCGTACGGACTTTGGGGGATTTTTACCAAAAAAATGCTTTCCAACAGGGCTGTCTTTGAGAAGAGCGAATTGCTCAAACAATAAGCGTTCCTGAATCTGCATGTATTCTTCCATGCTTAAATCAAAATGCCCACAATACCTGGACCAGACTTTTTCTTTTTGAGATTGTTTGATTAAATCAGCTGTTAGTGTCATCATTCTTCTCCATTGGTTTTTGAAATTTCATGATTAAAGGGTTCGGCGCCCAAAACTTTTTAGATCTCAATTCGGTGATTTCAATATTGATAAAGCCGGCATCTTCCGCGATCTTCCTCCATTCCAATGATGTATGAATATTCGCGATGGCGTCTGATTCAGCCACAGCACGGGAAAAACCCTCATGTGTTAGAAAATATAAAAACGCCATCAGTTTAATTCCGAAGCGCACGGCAGCCTTTTTCCAGCGGGAAGAGCCGCCTGCATCCGCAATGTGCGCAAATCCCCCAGAGTGCAGACTTTGGTAAATATTTATTAAAAGGGTTGCAGCATGCATATGATGGGTAGCCAGGCAGCAGATGGCTCGGTCAATAGAACCCGGCATAAATGGCAATTCATGGGCTGATGCACAAATCAAACGAATATCTTGCTTTCCCGCCAGCTGGGTGAGATTTTTATAGGCATTTTGTAGCATGCCGAATGTGAGATCTAAACCCAAAATTCTCTTAAAGGGTTTTTTCTCCTTTTGCAGGTAGGCTGGAATGAATGCCGTGCCGGTGGCAATATCCAAAATCGTGTCAGAAGGATTTGTGCTGAGACCATTCAAAAATTTACTCACGAATTCCCGGTATGAATACCCCCAAAACAGGGTCAATTCATGATTCATCAAACCCTCATAACGAGGTGCCATTTCCGAAAATGTTGCGATGATGTGTCGTTGTTCGCTCAAAGGTATTTCCTTAAATACCAATATTTTATGTCCGCCCTCCGAACAACTTGTACATTATATACGAAAAAACGTATTTGTGCGAAGTCTTTAGTGAATGGGCTTTATTTATCCACAAAAAGTCTGAGATGGTAGAGGAAAGAAGAAATACGATTCAAGTAAGCCAAGATTTCATTCTGAGAATCCGGTATTGAATGGTAATAGCTGACTGCAATCCGTTCTGCGCGTCGTGCAACAGTGCGCGCAACGTCCAGGGCTGCACCCAGTTGCGTTTTACCAGAAAAGACGAATCCGCGGCTGTGAGTCACGCGTTCACCATACTGCTGCAGCTTTTCCTCCAGCCAGCCGACCAATTGTGGGATTTTTTTTTCAGGTTGTTTTTTTTTGATTTGATCCTGTGGAACTACAATTGTCCCCATCAGTATTGAAAGCTGCTCTTGCAGCTCATGAAGATCGCAGATGATCTCTTCTTGATCGCATACACTGATCGCCATGCCAATATAGGCTGTCAATTCATCCAACGTGCCTAAAAGATTGAAGACCGGTTCATCTTTATCCAAACGCTTTCCGGTTAACAGGCGAGTTTTCCCCTTATCTCCTTTTCCGCTGAAGTACTTCACCCGGATTTTTCTCCTGCCTTGATATCAATCATTGGTGGTTTTCGCAATGATATACCATTCGGTCACATTCCAATAACGGTCAGGGGTATCATACCAAGCTCCCAATCGAATACCCTGGATGGATTTGTCCACCGCAAAATTGGCAATTGGATAGAACAATGGAAGAGCCGGCAATTCTTCTGAAAAGATCACCTGGAAATTGCGATACAGTTTTGCCCGCTCCTCGATATCCCTGAGTACGCGCGCCTCTTCTAAATATTGGCTGGCAGTCTGGTTTTCCCATTGGGAATAATTCTGCCCGCCCTTCTGTTGAGATTTATCCCAAAAAGGATATGGGTCTGGATCGGGCGAGCGAGAATAATCTATGTCCACCAAAGCCGCTTCATAGGTCAGCGGCTGCAGATGATCCAGAATTAACACGTCGTAAGGAACGCTGACCAATTCCACATCCACACCCACTTTTTGCCAATCTGATTGTATGGCTAAAGCCACAGCGGTATGATAGTCATCCTCTGGGTGCACCATGCGCATTGATAGCGAAGCCCCATCCTTGCTGCGAACATTGCTATTCTCATTTTCGAATGTAAAACCCGCTTCCCTAAAAATACTTCCAGCTGCCACAACATCTTGGTCAATACGCACGTTTCCGTTATAGTATGCCCAGTTCATGGGAAGTACAGGGACATCTGCGATCAAACCCTGTCCATTCACAACGCGGTTGATCATTCCTCGCCGGTCCAATGCCATCAGAAGAGCCCGGCGGATATTCGCATCCTGAAGAAATGCGACGTCTTCATTCTTAAGATTGAAGAGAATCATGGAAAATTCAGGTTGAATCGCACTAAAAAGGAAAATATCCGGATTGTCAAGGACTTGAGGCAGAAACACTAGCGAAATACTGCCGATACCTTGGACCGTGCCTTCCTGATAAGCTGCATATGCTTCTTGGCTGCTGTTGTAATAACGAACAACAAAGTTATTTATAAATGGGACTTTTTGATAAAAGCCGTCATTGGCTGATAGAACAATTCCCTTGATTTTATTCTCTTCAATAATTAGACTGTCAAACTGGTAAGGTCCGCTTCCTACTGGCTTTAGGTTGAATTCCGAATTGATCATTTCTGCGAAAGTCATTCCTCCCAATAGATGCTGGGGCAGGATGCCAAAGTCAAGATAGTCCATAAATGGCGCAAAAGCTTCCTGCAGTTTGAATTGCACCAAGTGCTCATCCAAAGCGTTCACTTCCACATCCGCCCAGAATTCTATAACATCCTGGGGGAGAACAGATTCTGGGTCTCGCATCAATTCTACGGTGAAGACCACGTCTTGCGCCGTTACAGGATTACCGTCATGCCATTTGGCATTTTCGCGCAATTGAAAATTGTAGGTCAATCCATCATATGAAATTCCCCATGATTCCGACAAATCAGGGCTTGGTAGTCCCCTTTCATCAAACTTGATCAGGCTGCTGAAGATCAGGCGATCAACATCACGATCTGCAGCGTTATAGTAGTCCAGAACAGGGTTAAGGCGTTGCAGGGTTCCAACCAGAGCTTCCGTGTAAACACCACCACTAGTTGGTACAGGAGAAACCAATCGAAAACCGGTTTGTTCACTGAGCAATAATAAACCCATCACCAAACCGGTCAACAGGATGATGATAATTTGCCAACGAAACTTCTTCATAACAAAATGATTTTACATGAAAAAGGGCATTCCACTCCTTTCACGGAGAAGCTGCCCTCTACAAATCGAATGAAGTTGACTTAGCTAACAGCGATGGTCGCGATCACCAGGAGAATGAAAACGACTGCCAGAACCACTGTGATCCCGAAAAGTGTTTTTTCAATTCCACGGCGCGCGCTGAAAACACTGCCCGCATCCTGCCCGGTCAATCCACCCAATCCAACCCCCTTGCTCTGCAGAACAACGCTCAGGATCAAAGCCAGCGAAGTTATAATCAATGCAATTTGAAAAAAAGTTACCAACCTTACCTCCAGTTCCTACTTAACGCAAACGATTATACCTTTTTTATCAAGGAAACGTCAACGAAAGCACATGCCAGAAATTATTGCCAACATACACATCCACTCGGTTTATTCTGATGGATTGAAATCACCACCTGAAATTGCGCGTATTGCTGCAGCGTGCGATTTGGATGCGATTATCATAACCGACCATAATGTTTTCCCGCGTGGATTCGACGGATATTATACCCATGAAAAAAAGAAGGTTTTGCTGATAACCGGTGAAGAGATCCATGACCAAAATCGGCAGCCGCAAAAGAATCATCTGCTGGCGATTGGCATTTCCAAGGATTTCTCACAGCTAGCCAAAGATCCACAAAGATTGATCTCGGCAATCCAAGAAAACGGCGGGCTGTCTTTTCTTGCGCATGTCTATGATCCTGCCCTGCCATTGGCAGGGGAAGATGATCTCTCTTGGGTAGACTGGTCAATTCACGGCTTCAATGGCCTCGAACTATGGAACAATCTCAGCGAATTTAAAGTGCGTGTTAAATCTAGATGGCAATTGGCCTTTTTCGCTCTTTTTCCTCAATGGCTGGCATTAGAACCGCCGAAACAAATTCGTACAATTTGGGATTCTTTCCTGGTAAAAGGGCAAAAAGTTGTCGCCATTGGCGGATCTGACGCCCACACAATTCCCTATAAATTTGGTCCGATCAAAAAAGATGTATTTCCCTATCGCTATCATTTCAGATCAATCAACAACCACATCCTGTTGAAGCATGCGCTGAGCGGTGATCCTGAAAAGGATATCCAGATGATCATTGGTGCGATGCGAGAAGGTACATTGTTTATCGCATATGACCGCATCAAACCATCGCGTGGATTCAGATTCAATCTCAAAGAAGGTCAAACAACCCTGCCCATGGGATCTGGCACGATCTTCAAACCGAATCAGAAACTAGTGGTCGAAATGCCATTTCCGGCGCATTGCCGTCTGGTGAGAAATGGAGTGGTGCTGGATGAACAAAAAGTACTTGAAAAATATACCTGGAAAGTCAATGAGCCTGGAATATACCGTGTGGAATGCACGCGAAGGTTTTTATTTAAACGCAGAGGCTGGATTTACAGCAATCCAATCTATATCCAATGATTTTAACCTTTGATGACCGCCAATGGAGTTAGAGCAGCCACTCTTTTTGCCAAGCCAGTACCTTCAATACAAGCGATGACGTCATCAATATCCTTATACGCTTGCGGCGCTTCCTCCGCCAGCCCCCCCATTGATCCAGCCTGGACGAAAATTCCTTCTTCCATTAATTGTCTGCGCAATTCGTCTCCCCGAATCATTTTTTTCGCCTGGGTGCGACTGAGCAGCCTGCCTGCTCCATGACTGCATGAGCCAAAGGATTTTGTCATACCGGCCTGCAAACCGACCAAAACCCAAGACCTTGTGCCCATGCTGCCCGGCACCAATACCGGCTGTCCGATCTTTTGATATATCGCAGGCAGTTCACTGTGTCCAGCAGGAAATGCACGCGTAGCCCCTTTGCGGTGCACGCAGACGCGCGTTTTCTTATCCTCAATGCAATGCATTTCAATTTTCCCAATATTGTGCGCCAGGTCATACACATTGCGCAGATGATGGCTAACGAACAGACTTTCAAAAACCTGGCGCGCGGAGAATGCCAGAATTTGCCGATTGCAGAAGGCGTAATTCGCCGCGCAGCGCATTGCAGCCAGATATTTGCGTCCTTCACTGGATTTCAGAGGAGCGCAAACCAATTCGCGGTCAGGTAAATCAATCCGGTATTTTTGCACAACCTTCTGGAATTCTTTAACAAAATCCGTGCAGATCTGGTGACCGAATCCGCGCGAGCCTGTATGAAGCTGCAAGGCAAGGTTGCCCTTTACAAGACCCATCGCCCCCGCTGCTTCGCAATCATAGACCTGCTCTACCACATCAACTTCAATGAAGTGGTTTCCAGCTCCCAATGAGCCAACCTGGTCTGCCCCTCTTTCAAGCGCGCGGCTGCTGATTGCAGCAGGGTCTGCTCCCTCAAGACAGCCTTGATCTTCGGTGGTCTGTATGTCCATGCGAGTAGCGCTGCCCTGCGCCAGCGCCCAACCCGAACCTTGTAAACAGATTTGCTTGAGATCCTTGCCGCCCAGTTTAATTCTGCCTGACACACCAACCCCGCTGGGGCAGGTCTGATTGAGTCTGATGGATAGATCATAGAGAAAAGGTTTTGCGTCAATAAAAGAAATATCCCCAGATAATAACCTTACGCCGCAATTGATGTCATATCCAATCGCACCCGGGGAAATTACCCCATCATCAAAATCAGTAGCTGCTACACCCCCAATGGGGAAACCATAACCCTGATGCACATCCGGCATGACGCAGACTGCCTGCAAGATGCCGGGCAAAGCAGCAGCCTGCATGGCTTGTTCAATTGAGCGATCTTTTAAAGCATCGCCAAGCATCGCTTCACTAGCGAAAATCCGCACGGGTACATTCATAAAGGGTTTTACATTCGAAGAAATTTCCCATTCGAAATCAGAGATTTTGTTTATGTCACGTAATTCCATGTCGTTTAAATATCAAAAACGATCCGGGTTTGGTATCCGTTTTTATTCTGCCGGATTTGCATATTGTGATATGTCACTGCTTTTATCTCGCGTTTTTTTGACTGGCTTTCCATCATCTCCATCTCTACATCGGCGCTATTGTTTTCAATAAGAACTTTGATTTCCTGCGCCACCGCATTCTGGTCTGCATAGAAAAGCAACTCGCCTAAAAATGATACCAGCAGGCTTTCGAGATCCATTTCCTCCAAGTGGAAATGTACCATTCGCTGCGTCCCAGCACCTTTCTGGATGCCCAAAATGTGATATAAAGCTTGTGCAGCCTGAATAAAAAGCTGGGGCAGATTTGCCGCAAATACATCGATCGCAATGTCAGCTGTATGGGGAACTTCCATAAAACCAGAGAATGGGCGTTCGGCGTCCATCAACTATAATTATACGATATGAAATTTGACCTGTTGAAAATCGAAGAAAAGTTGAAGGCATTTTTTGAAAAGGACCTTCAGATTGTTTCAAATAAGGACTCCTTGCAGCAGTTATCCGATCAAATCATTGCGTGCATGGAAAAGAATATCCAATCGCGTGCTGGCAAACTCTACGCGCCAAATATCTATCGGATCAATCTAAAAGAAAAGGAATTGGCTGATGGGCTTGACCTCAAGGAATGGAAAAAGCATATCCAGGAGATCATTAAAGAGATTGCGCGAGAAAACTCATTGCACCTAGCGGGTCCGCTGCATATTCAAATTTTCCCTAATTCCAATATTCAGGGAGATTTTGAGATTTCTGCATCCAATTCAGCAATCCCTTCCGGCAAGACCATGAACATCTATCATGTAGAAAAGGAAGAAATAACACAGGCGCCTGATCTACACGCGTACCTGATCTTGCCAAACGAGAGTTATTTCCCAATCGAAAAATCGGTTACGAATATCGGCAGACGGGAAGATAACGAGCTGGTGATCGATAACCTGAGGGTATCAAGGGTACATGCCCAGATCAGGCAGTTGGAGGAGAAACATGTTTTATTTGACCTGGATTCCGCATCCGGCACAAAAGTCAACGGAGTGAAAGTGCGCCAATGTACTCTCAAACCAGGTGATGTGATCGAGGTTTCTGATGTCCCTCTGATTTACGGAATTGACCAGGAATCTGACGCAGATCTCAGCCATCCATCGAAAACTCGAACTTTTTCCTCCAACAAGGCGGAAAAATCCTCAAAATGAGCGCGATCATCGTCCTAATCTTGCGAGCATTTTTCGCCCTCTCTCTGTTTGCTTTTTTGGGAGGGGTCATTATCATTCTGTGGAAAGATCTGCATCAAACCATCAAAAAAAACAAGGAATATCAAATTCCTTCCATCACGCTGCATGTTATGGATCAGGAGGGGATAGAGAATACTTTCAATCAGCCGGAGTTTTTCATAGGACGTGATCCTCAAGCAGATTTTTTGATCACCGATGAAACCCTTTCGGCTATCCATGCGCGTGTTTTTTATAAAAATGAACAATGGATGATCGAGGATTATCAATCCACCAATGGAACATTTATCAACGATGAAAGAGTATCTACTCCTTTTGTGCTTGTGGAAGGTGATGAAATAACCTGTGGTCGGGTCAACATAAGAGTGCATTTCGCGCAGGCGATGAAAGCGCATGATTTATAATGAACCCTGATTCTTTTTCATAACGGAGCGAATGAAAGATGCAAGCAAAACCGATTTTGGCAGTCATTGGAGGATCAGGTCTCTATAATTTTTCGGCATTGAAAAATTCGCATTCAGTCGAGATCGATACACCTTTTGGCAAACCCAGTTCTCCAGTTGTACTAGGTGAACTTTCAGGCCGCACGGTGGCTTTTTTAGCCCGGCATGGAATCGGGCATGTATACCTTCCATCTGAGGTCAATTACCGCGCCAATATCTTCGCGCTCAAGTCAATCGGAGCGACCCGCATTGTTAGCGTTTCTGCCTGCGGATCATTGCGAGAAGATTACTCTCCCGGCCATATTGTTGTTCCCAATCAACTGGTCGACCTCACTCACAAGCGGGCGCGTACTTTCTTTGGCGAAGGCATTGTTGCACATATTGGCGCTGCTGAACCCTATTGTGAAAGTCTTTCTAACCTGGCTTATCTGGCTTTGCTGGATAGCGGCGCCACCATCCATAAAGGTGGTACCTACATCACCATTGAAGGACCGCGTTTTTCAACCAAGGCGGAATCCAATTTGTATCGTGAATGGGGCATGTCACTCATAGGCATGACTGCCTGCCCTGAGGCTATGCTGGCGCGAGAAGCTGAAATGTGCTACACGACCATGGCGCATGTGACCGATTACGACGTCTGGCACGTGAGTGAAAAACCCGTTACGGTGGAAATGGTTGTCCGGGTGCTGCAGCAGAACACACAGATCGCCCAGGAATCCATTCAGCGACTGGTTGAGAGATTGCCAGAAGAGAATAACTGCGACTGCCAGCACATTTTAAAAGACGCCATCATGACCCAAGCCGATAAGATCAGCTCAGAGACAAAACAGAAGCTTGATGTTTTGATCCATAAATATATCTAAAGTGCCTGCACTCTCCATTACTGCCATCACGAAAAAGAATCTTCAAGGGCATCTGTTCCTCCTGGCGGGAATTTCCTTGTTTCTGCTATCTGCCATTCTGACCTTATCGCCCGCTGTGAGATATAGATCTTGGCATGTCGATTACAGTTTTTTTCACTGGCTGGCTTTTTTAATTTGGGCAGGTGGAGCTTATCTGACCTTCCATACCACCAGCAAGTATTGCGCCAACTGCGACCCGATCCTGCTGCCTGCCGCATTCCTGCTCATTGGTTGGGGAATGCTCACCATCTGGCGCTTGAACTTTATTTTTGGCATTCGCCAGTCTGTTTGGTTCATCAGCTGTGTTGTAATTGCCAATCTATTCATGACAAAAGATGGAGTGCTTGATTATCTTAAAAAGCACAAATATGTTATCCTCACGTTTGGCCTCTTGCTGGCGATTCTGACTTTCTTATTCGGTGCGTATCCCGGCGGTGAAGGTCCCAAACTTTGGTTGAAATTCGGTGGGATATATTTCCAACCCTCTGAACCGCTCAAACTCATTTTGATCATTTATTTGGCAGCATTTTTCTCGGAAAAATATTTACTCAAATTCAATCTCCTGCAGAGTATTTTCCCCACGTTAATCTTGGTAGCTTCCGCTCTTTTTATCCTAGTCGGACAGCGCGATTTGGGCACAGCGCTCATTTTTATTGTGATCTATATCGGCATGCTGTATACCATATTTGGGAAGAAGCGTATCCTTGGCATCGGAGCGGTCATTCTCGCCTTAGCTGCTGTTTTTGGTTATCTTTTCATTGACCTCATCCGTATCCGCTTCCAAGCCTGGATACAACCTTGGAGTGATACCCAATCCGGTTCCTATCAGATCATTCAATCTATCATCGCCATCGCTGCGGGAGGAGTATTTGGAACCGGTATCGGAATTGGTTATCCGCGCTTAGTGCCCATTCCGCATTCGGATTTTATTTTTTCATCCATAGCGGAAGAAAGCGGATTGGTCGGCAGCATCGCATTGATTGGATTAATCGCATTGATCTTTTACCGCGGTCTGCACATTGCCCTGAAAACTGCCAACAGATATCACCGGTTTCTCTCTGCGGGCATCAGCATCTTCCTTGCATTTCAAACCATCTTGATCATCGGGGGCAATATCCGTTTGTTGCCCATCACTGGCGTAACCTTGCCATTAGTCTCCTATGGTGGATCATCGCTCATCACATCTGTTTTGGCAATTTTTATCCTCGCAAAAATCAGCGATTGTCCAGCCAAGCAACACAGCAATCCACATGAACTGATTCCTTTCAGCGTTGGAGTGGCGATTTTTTCCACCACGCTGATTTTACTGGCCTTGATCACTGGCTGGTGGGCTGTGGTGAGGTCAAACGATCTTCAGCTGCGTCCAGATAATTCCAGAAACCTAATTGCCGCAAGTTATGTCAGAAGGGGGGCAATGCTGGATAGGAACGGGCAGAACCTGACTGAAACGCAGGGAGGAATCGGAGATTTTCAGCATATAGTATCCTACCCTGCATTAAGCAATACTCTGGGATTTTTTCATCAAACGTATGGTGTTGCAGGGCTCGAAAAAACCTATGACGATTACCTTGCGGGAAGAAAAGGTTATCCGGCTTTTGATATTTGGTTCAACTATCTGCTTTACGATCAACCCTTGCCGGGCAGAGATATCAAACTCACCTTGGACAAAAACATTCAGCAATATGTTGATTCAAATCTGGATGGATACAACGGAGCAGTGGTCATATTGAACCCTGACAATGGAGAGATTTTGGCAATCTCCAGTCAACCCCATTATGACGCAAATACCCTGGATCTGCATTGGGAAGCCTGGAACAAGGACGAGAATGCCCCTTTTCTCAACCGCGCAACCCAAGGTTCATATCCGCTTGGTGACCTCATCACGACATTCTTGGTAGCAGAGGATGAGACCATCCTGGAAGAGGACTTGGCAAAGGTTCCTTTATCCAGGGATGAGGCTTGCGCGATTCGCAACACTCTCCCGAAGACTTGGTCGCAGGCTATAAAAAACGGCTGCCCACAAGCTCTTGTTCTGGCGGTGGAGGATCAATCCACTGAGCTGATCGCGACCATTGTTCAAAATGCTGGTTTGACCTCTGCCATTGATATTGGTTTGCCGCTGAATCTACCGCAGACCATTGATGCGAACGTGACCCCGAATAGTCTGTTTTCCGGCAGCCAGCAGCTGCGCGCCAGCCCGCTGCAGGTCGCTTTTGCGTTCTCGCCATTCAGTTCGCAGGGTCGACAGCCCATGCCGCAAATCTTGTCTGCCATTGATACACAGCAGGAAAGCTGGATCACGGTTGCTGAGCCACAAGTGAGCCCAAGAAGATTAGAGAATTCCGTTCAAAGCATCAATACCCTTCTGTCATCTGATAGGATCAGCGGGTGGGAGCTTTCCAGCCATTCAAACGACGATCAAGGCAGTTACTCCTGGTACGTGGCAGGCACTCCCCACAATTGGAACAGCGCTCCTTGCTTATTGGTTTTGGTAATCGAAAATGCTGACGCACTAAAAGCACGCCAGATTGGCCGAAATATTTTCAGCTATGCGGTCAATCCTCAATAATCTCAGTTTTTCTCAACCAATCGAAGGAATTTCCTTTTCCCCACCTGCAAAACCCCTTCACTTAACTCAGCCTTCCATTCGGTAATAGCTTTTTCATTCAATTTGACGCCATTTTGATCGATCAAATTGCGCCCTTCTGTCCGGCTTTTTACCAGTCCGGTATCCATCAAAACATCCAGGCAATTGCGTTTTTCTGATAACAGGTATTCATCCATTTCAGCTGGAATGGTTTTTTGCTGAAACTTAACCACGAAATCCTGTTCGGCTGCCCTGGCGCTCTCATCACCATAGAAAGCGCTGGTTACTTCAACAGCCAATTGCATTTTCGCATCCCGAGGATGAAGAATGCCTTCCTTCAAAGATTTTTCCATACTGTTAACCTTTTCAGGTGACCAGCGCGTGACCAGACGGAAATAGGTCGGCATGCAATCATCTGGGATGCTCATCAGTTTTCCATACATATCTTGGGGAGTTGTATTGATGGGAACATGGTTGCCAAGCGATTTGCTCATTTTCTCAACCCCATCCGTCCCCGGCAATATCCCCAGACAAATTGCGATGTTAGGTTGTGCCCCCAATGCGGTCATTACCTTCCGTGCTGCGGTGACGATATTGAAAAATTGGTCGGTGCCTCCCACCTGCACATCTGCCTGCAGCTGGTATGCGTCGTAGCCCTGCATGATGGCATATAAGGTTTCATGTACATATAAAGCGTCGCCGCGTTCCCAGCGTACCTTGAATTTTTCGCGGCTTAAGAATTGTTGAATTGTAAAATTCTGCGCCAAACGTATGATTTCTGCAAAACTCAATTTAGATAGCCATTCCGAGTTATATCGGATAATCGTTTTCTGCGGATCAAGGATGCGAAAGGCCTGTTCAGCATAGGTCTGTGCATTAGCATGGATCTCTTCATTTTTCAATACGGGGCGGGTGACATCTTTATCAGAGGGATCGCCGATCAGGGCTGTGTAATCCCCAATCAGAAAGGTCACCTCGTGATCAAACTCCTGGAATTGACGCAATTTCCGCATGGTAACTGTATGCCCCAAGTGCAGGTCAGCTTTGGTTGGATCATATCCGCAATAGACTTTCAATGGACGCTGTTCTTTTTCAGCCTGCAACAAACGTTCATGCAGCTCAGTCTGCATGACATTCTTTATATCTGCATCCCCATATTCAGTACCCTGCATGAGGATTTCAACCTGCTCTTCAATATGCACGCTTGCCTCCAAGAAAATCTAATCAACTCAAATGATGGATGATTATACCAGTCAGCATTTATTCATTTACTCTACCCATGTATGCCGAAAAAAACCGTGTGCTATAATCAGCGCAGGTTCTGGCTATGGAAAGCGTTCTTGTGCTAAATGCGAATTTTGAACCATTGAATGTCTGCAACATTCGCAAAGCGGTTTGCCTGATGGTCATGGATAAAGCCCTGCTGGTCATGAATGGCAGAGGCGAGATCCACACGGTCAACCGCTCCTTCCCGCGCCCTTCTGTCATCCGTTTGCATCATATGATCCAGCGCCCGCGCCCGAAAGTGAAACTTACCCGCAAAGAAGTATTCCGGCGCGACGCTTTTACCTGCCAGTACTGTGGAAGCTCTTCACGGACATTAACCATCGATCACGTACAACCCAGGCATCTCAACGGCCCGCACAGCTGGCAAAATGTCGTTACTGCCTGCGCCTATTGCAATCACAAAAAGGGCGGCCGCACCTTGGAGCAATCCGGCATGAGATTATTAAAGAAGCCGGAGGAGCCTTCTTCTTCCCCCATTTACATCTACAGCCATTATTTGCCCGCGAATGTTGAATGGGAACAATTCCTGCGAGGCTGGTAAAAAAGAGGTTTCTCTTTAAAACAGAGAAACCTCTTTTTTTAATTATTCAGCTGCTTCCGGTTCGATGGTTTTTCTCTTGCGGAGATGGTTGAAGATCAACATCCAGATCGCAAAGACGGCTATGCACGCCATGCTGATCTGATTGACGTTCACATTGCCCACCAAAGAAGGATCCACGCGGATGAATTCCAGCAGAAAACGACCAACGGGGTAAACGATCAAATACACATACAGCAAATCGCCCGGCAGCAGTTTCTTTTCATATTGCTGATGCAGGAAAAGGAGCAGGAAAAAGTTGAACAAATTCCAGATGGATTCATACAGGAACATCGGATGAAAGCGGGAGAACTGTTCATAACCGGCTAGACGGTGCGCAGGATCAATATAGATTCCCCAGGGCAGATTCGTAGGTGGTCCATACAACTCCTGATTGAAAAAATTTCCCCAACGACCAATAGCCTGCGCCAGCGCTAAGCCAGGCATGATGATATCTGCCCAAGTGAGAAAGTCCAATTTCTTGCGCTTGGTGTAAACCAGCAAGGCAATCACTCCGCCCAAAACGGCGCCTGGAATGCCCAAACCTCCCTTGCGGGTGTTTAATATTTCGATTGGATGTGAAAAATAATATTCTGCGCCCACGCCCATTGAGGCTGAGGGCGTAAAAACGTGCCAGAGACGAGCGCCAATAATTCCGAAAATTAATAGCCAAGGCACCATATCCCATACATATTCGCTGTCCAATCCACGCTTGGTAGCTTGTTTGACTGATACCCAAATCGCCACCAACACTCCCAGCATAATAATGATTCCGTAAAAATATATCTTAATTGGTCCAATCGTTATTCCATCAGGCATGTTGAAATCCTTTCCAGTACAATATTCGCATAATTCTAATGCAATTCCTTCCAGGCGAAAAATATTCTCTGCAGGATGGTCGCAAAAGTCAACACCGTCAGAACGCCCAACCCGATCAATGGCTTGGCAAACACCAGACTGAAGAAGATTACCAAACAGCGTTCAACGCGCGTCAGAATACCCACTTTAGGATCTGATCCTAAAGATTGAGAGCGAGCGCGAACGTACGAAACCAACAAACTGCCCGACAAAGCCAGTAAAACCAGCAGGCAGCCTGTTTCATCTCGCCGATCAAGGAAGTACAGCATCAAACCCAACATGATGGCGATTTCCGAAACACGATCAGCTACTGAATCCAGCAGTGCACCAAAAGGCCGCAAGTTGCCTGATTCACGCGCGAGCGCGCCATCCAGGGCATCCAAAAGCCCGCTGGCAAGCACAATCCAAGCTCCATTCTGTAGGTTCCCTTGCTGGATAAAATATGCTCCAATACAACTGCCAATCACGCCCAGCAAAGTAACCATATCAGGTTTTATGCCCAGTTTAGCCAGTGATCGCCCCATAGAATTCAGAGTTTGGCCAAACAGTCTGCGAAGTCTCTCTGTCAATGTCATTGTGTTTTAGAACCACTTTCGCGAGGTTTTTTTTATTCATCCTGCATATCTGCATGCTCGGATTCTTCATAAGGCAGGACTTCCCTTTCCCTGCCGCCTGATTCCACCGGACCAACAATGCCGCGCTCCTCAAGCTCATCCATCAATCGGGCTGCCCGAGGAAAGCCGATGCGTAGTTTGCGCTGAAGTCTAGAAGTCGATGCATGACCTTCCCTTCGAACCAGCTGGATGGCTTCTTCTATCAGACGATCAGAATCATCAGAAAGCATCGGCACCAGATCTTCCCAGGGAATAGAGCTCTGCTCATCCCTACCATGCCCGGCTGTGTTTTTCCAATAGCCGATCACATTTTCAATTTCACGGTCATCGATCAAGATACCCTGCGCTCGTTTCAAACCCGCAGTTTCGGGGTCCAAGAAGAGCAGATCACCCTGCCCCATCAAGGTCTCCGCGCCATTCGTATCCAGAATGACACGGGAGTCCACGGATGAAGAAGTCATAAATGAAATGCGTGCGGGAAAATTGGCCTTGATCAAACCGGTAATGACATCCGTGCTTGGACGCTGCGTGGCTACCACCAGATGAATACCGGTCGCCCGCGCCATCTGCGCCAGCCTTACCAAGTATCCTTCAGTCTGGTCTGAGGCAGACATCATCAGATCTGCCAATTCATCAATGAAGATCACGATCTTTGGCAATGGCGCATCCCCCTTGCGTGCCATCTTGGCATTATAGGCATCCAGGTCTCGCGCATTGAAGGTTTCGAGCTTGAGATAACGATCTTCCATTTCTTTGATCGCCCAGGCCAATACGCCTAGCATGCGTTCGATCTGGGTTTCCACCTTGCCTAAAAGGTGCGGCAGTCCATTGAAGCGCAGCATCTCAACCATTTTGGGATCCAAAATCGCCATGCGCAGCTGATCTGGAGAATTGTTCATCGCCAGACACATGATCAGGGAAGTGATGCAAACCGATTTGCCCGAACCGGTCGTCCCGGCGATCAAAAGATGCGGCATTCGCGCCAAGTCTGCGATGACGGGACTTCCGGACACATTCAATCCTAATGCCAAGTTCAAGCGGGCAGGTTTGGTTTTGAATTCTGCCGAATTCAGAATGGCCTTCAAACGAACCAAGCTGCTGCTAGTATTTGGGATTTCTATTCCCACATAAGAATGCCCGGGTATGGGCGCCTCAATTCGCAGACGATCGACCGAAAGCGCCAAAGCCAGATCACGATTCAGTGTCGAGATTTGCGAAACGCGCACTTTCTTTTTGACAATATCCCCCTCTTCGTTCACTTTCTCTACATAGCCTGGTTCGACCGCGTATTGAATGATGGTCGGGCCAACCCGATAGCCTGCTACCCTGGCTGGAATGCCAAATTCTTCCAGGGTCTTTTCAATCTGAATGGCTTTGGCATGAATAAATGGTTCATCCGTCGTCGTGTGCTTAACATCCAATAAAAGATCTAAAGGCGGCAGTTGATATTCTCGGTGAAGGGTTTGAGGCGACGAATATTCTCCCGCTGATTTTGAAAGGGAATCTGTTTGATCATTGTCTGGCTGTACCTTTTCATCACCCGGAAGATGCTCCTTTAATGCGGGTTCCTGTTCTGCCTCGATTAATTTATTGAAATATGCGTCCAATTTTCCACCCAGGGGTTTCAGCACGCCTAATCCTGCCATACTTGAAACAATCCAGATCAGCGAAAGGATGAGAATCGCGGGCAGCTTGCCGGTTGCGTTCTGAAGCAAGCGTGCTATCCCCCAGCCGATCATTCCTCCATCCAAACCTGCGTGCGCCCTTTCAATGGAAGCACCAAAGATCATCGACAGCAGTGCGACCAATGAGAAGAGCGAAAGTTCCAATGAAAAAATACGTTGGTAGTTCAGTTTGGGGAAACGCTCGATCCTGCGCAGCAAGATCAACACACCTACATAAGCGATCAAAAGAAGCAACCCAAAGCTGCCCCATCCAAATCCCTTGAAAAACCATTCGCTCCAACTGCTGGCGAGGATTCCTGAAGTCAATCCCAGGCTGCTCAAAGCAGTGATGAGCGCCAGACATATCAGCAGCACCCCCACTAGATCCTGGCCAAATCGGCGAACTGTCTGCAGCACAATGCTTGAGATACGATTGACAGGAATCTGACCTTTTTTTGTTTTTTGCATTCCGTTTTTCAACTTAGCATTTTCAACAACGATAGCGCACCAGGCATTTTGACCCATGATATGACCAACAGCATCAATTGAACAAGACGCCTGTTGTCTTTTTAATCTTATCATTCATTTAGACAGCAGAAATCTTTACTCACCAATAGAATCTGAAAGTTGGATTTTCTGGTTGAATTTACTATTCGTTATTCAATGAATTGCCAATAAAAATAATTTGATTTCCAATAGTTCGACTGTATTGAAGTGGCTAAACCAAATAGTTTGGTCTGCAATTCCGTTGGCATTACTTGACTAGATACCCAAGACTTTATGTGTTCATCCTTTGGCTTTAGTTCAGGGTAAGACTCGTGAATTATATGGACCATTAGATGATTTATGTTAATCTGATTCTCTACGGCAATATTGATATCATAGTATAGAAATTCAGGGGCTGGCTTATACAAATTTTTTGGATTTCCATTACCTTTTGGATCCCAATATGCATCACAATGAAACAAATCCTTGCAGCTGTCTATACTATCCACAAGGTTCACATAGTCAAAAATTTCAACCAAAGAGTGACCCAAAGTTGTAGATCCATCAGGATTGTGATAAGCCCAAGTTATTATCCAAAAAGGCCATTTCTCATCATACCAAGTCCCATCATTTATAATAGGATTTATACCCAAATCTGAAAACAATTTATCATCTTGAAAAAGGTAAAACGAAAAAACTTTTAATGGTCGTGTCTCAGCTTTCAATTGACTGTCCTTGCCACCTTGAAGATTTATCAAATCCGCTTTGTACGAACCATAATTCATGGAATACCTTAATGTTGAGATTACTATTTTGCTCGTCTGGACTTGATCATTAAAGACTGGATTCTCTGAAAGAAAACTTTGCTCAAAATCTAACAATCTTCCTGTTTTTATATCTTCCAGGTCTACTATTGAAAAATTCTTACAGGTATCATCATATACATCCAGTAGTCCTTGAACTCCCAGCTTGGGGAAATCTGAATTTATGAAGAACTCTAATGGAGTTGGGGATGGCTGAATTGTATGGGTGGGTTCCTGAGTATATTCCTCCCTTATTTTTTGTGTTGTCTCCAATGCAGTTGCTGTTGAATAATCTAAAGCATCAGGATTAATATTACAGGCAGAAAGAAATACTGCTAAGAAAAAAATCACTTTCAAGTTTTTTATTC
>CAYVJI010000012.1:0-16880 GCA_964451805.1 uncultured Pelolinea sp.
TTGGGCTTTTCTTCACCAAATATGGTATTCTTTCAAGAAATGACAGTTGCACTTAAGACTTGAATCCAAGTATCTAAAATATTTCTTTTTATGAAATTTCACTTACATATTGGTTTTTCTTTTCCTTCATTAGAAGATGAGCAAATTTTGTTACTTTAACACAAATCTTTTAAAATAATTTTATCATTGGAGATTGATTTCATTACACCCTTCTCCATATTTGCAACTGCAAGTTGTACTTGCTAATTAATTTCAACCTTTTTCAATTGTAATGGCCTTTTCCATTTCGATCAGCCGCCGGCTGACGGCCTCGATGGCTATGCGCTGTTTTCGATACAGGTCGGCTTCAGAGAGAGCCAGTTTGCGCGCGATATCTTTCACCTTCCAGCCCGCTTGATATTTCAGGTCAAGCAGGTTATACAGGATCCATTCGTTGGTATATTGGCGTTCTCCTTCAGGTTTCAATTGATCGATCGCCTGGCGCAAAATTTCCCGCAGGGCGTTGACCGGGGTTTCTTTGTTCTGGTTTACCTTTCGCTCCACAATGCGCAGCTGCAGGATGGGATTCTGAGAAAGCTTCGGCCCGCCCCACAGATGATCAAGGGCATCTTTCACCCATTTGTCGAAGCCGGTTGAAAGAATAAGCGGATCATCGCTATAAATACGTTTTTGGTCAAATTGTGAGGTCGCCAACAAGGTTTGAATAACAGAGACCTGCGGTGTCAGAATCTCAAGCGAATCAAACAGATCTTCCTGAATACTGCGATCATGCAATGCCATCGCTAAGCGATCAACCAATTTTTCTATCGATGTGGATTTTTCACCATCCAGGCTGGCAGGGTCGAAATCCTCAATGATGATCGATCCGAGCAATTTTCTCTGCCCCGATTCATGGTCAAAAAATATTGGCAGCAATTGGACATCTGCTTTCATTTTTAAAAAGGAGTCGGACGCGAATGTGGATTTTTGTTCGATAAAATTCAATATAGCGTCTTTCTCCTTGAAATAATCTCTTTTTAGACGCCCGGTTTGTTGTTCCATTGCTCCGTTCCCGTCCTTAAGCAGCAAACAGGCTCCGCATACTTGCAGCAGATCGCACAGGGTAGCCAGCAGCAATTCATTGAATTGGCGGATGTCATTGCTGGTGAGCAGCCTGTCTTCCAGCAGACGAATCTTTTCCAGCTCCTCACGATCGCCGCCCAGGAAAAGAACGCGTTCCCAGATGCGGGAAAAAAGGGTGATCGAGTATTCAAACAGGACAATCACTGCAACCATTGAAATAACCAAAATCGCAGAAACATCCACCCCCAATTGACGCCCAAGACGCGTGATGATGGTTGTCACACCCAGGGTGAGGCTGGCAGTGACCGGTCCGCGCATAACCCAGCGGAAGAGCCGCGTTTTGATCACCCGCTCCGCCCAGGGAAATCCAAAAAATGAGACCGCATACGTCATCGTGATGAGGGTGATAAAAACGCCTGCATTCGAGAGCATGGAAATCAACCAGAATACCAAAGGCCAATGGGCTGCGAAATCCAAGCCATACAAGAGATAAGGGAAAGAACCCAATGCGGGTCCTATCGCGCTGACGATCAAATACAACATTCTGCGCCGGCTGGTTTGGGTATTTGTGCGTTGATAGGCGCGTATGTAGTTGTACCAAGACATCAGCATGACGACCACAAAGAACGCGCTGAAAAAATCATTAAAGATTGTTCTTTCAAAGAAAGGAGCAGGCGGCTGATCCATGATCACATTACCGACCAGCAAATCCGTAAATAATAGGCTGCTGAAGATGAGGCTGGCCGCAAGGCAGAGCACACCGACCAGCTTGCGCCGGCCGCGGCTGGGTTTTCCTGTAAAAGAAAGCAATGCATCCGAGAAGTGAAAATAGGCACTTGGAAGAAGAATGATTCCGAACCAGTGGATTTTTAAGATCGTACGCAGCAAATCTGCATCACGGGTTACCGTCAGAAACGCATCTGTCCCATAGATGACCACCATGCACAACAAAAGCGCGGTGAAGGAATTGGTCACACGATCCCGCAGCTTGAATGTGATCGCATACACTAACAAGGAAAATGAGATGATCGCAACTCCAGCTGTAAGGACATCGCTGACCGCTTTAATCAGAGTTTGCAGTCCGTTGAGGATATTCATGACTCCTTACTTGATAAAACGTGAGAAAAACAGGGCGATATCATTATTGCCAAAGAAATTATCATTGAAACCCGCGTACTCAAATCCGCATTTCTTCGCCAGGCTGATGGCTGGATAATTCTTGGATGACGTTTCAATCGTCATCCTGCGATACTGCCGGGCTGATCCCCAATCATTCGCAGCTTGAATGAGGGTTGTTGCCACCGTCTTCCTGCGCCAAAGTTCGTCCACCACCAAGTCCTTGATCCATAAAATCTCAGGGGAAAAAGAAGCATTGATGGTCAGATAACCGGCTGGTTTATTCTCCAGGCAGGCAACCAGGACGCAGGAATAATCCTTCCAGCGCTCCAGCAGAGTCTCCGGGGATCGGGGATAAGTCAGGCGCATTTGGCGTGGCAGATGATTCTCGTTAAATGCGGTCATGATCTGACCGGCTTCTGTGCTCTGCATCATCTGCCAAACACAGTCTGTTTTGACGGTGTGGTCAAATTGTGCTAAGCGTTCAATGTCAGGTGAGACTGCCTGGCGTACTAATATTTCAGCCATATTTATCCTATGGGATGACTTTCACATCGATCACGCAAGGCTGTAAAAGATTATTCTGATTATCGGATACTACCAGCCTTAATGAATAATTGCCTGGGTCAAGTTGTTCAGTATTCCAGCGGCCTCCAAATGATTCGGCAACAATGGGTTTATTGCCAGCGGATATTGGCGTCCAAATATTATCTCCTTTAAGTTGGTATTCGTATTTATAAAATCCCAAATTGGGGATATTGACCGTTCCTTTCAATTCAACCGATCCGCTGACCTCATCTCCTGATTGCGGTTGGACCCATTCCAATTGGTCGGGGATGCAGCCCGTCAGCGCAATGGCGGTTTGGGTTTGCTGCACCGCCTCAGGTGTCAGTTGTGCAGCGCCGGTCGAATTTGACTCCGGGGTTGCAGCCAGATCAACGGTTGGTGTCGGGATGCCATTCAAACCAGGAAACCTCACCGCGGCGAAGGAAACCAAAACGAAATTGGAAGCGCTGAACAGAAATACCAGAAAGATGATGGTTATTGATAGCCGTAAATTTTTTTGAGCAAACTCACGTTCCAAACCAAATTTCGCCTTGCTTAGCGCAAACAGGGCGCTGAGCATCCTTCTCAGATATACCAAAAAGATCGCGCCCAAAATGATATAGATGCCAATTTCATACTTGGTCACAAATCTCAATAACTCAACCATGGCTGATCATCAAAACGGCAGGTTGGATTATAGTTTTCGCAGCACATCTCGGATGATAGCATCCAGCTTGGGAACCATTTTTTTACCCGCTTCAAGCACTTCTTCATGTGTGGTTATCGTAGAGCCATCCAGGTTCGCTTTATTGCTGATGCCTGAAATACCCAGAACCCTAATGCCACCATGGCGTGCCACAATCACTTCGGGAACGGTGGACATGCCAACCGCATCCGCTCCGGCGATATGCAAGAAGCGCAAATCAGCCGGCGTCTCAAAAGATGGTCCCGACAAGCACACATACACGCCCTCATGCACGGGGATCTTTTGTTCAGCAGCCGCCTGCCTGGCAGATATGAGCAGGTCAGGATCATAGGCTTGGCTCATATCCGGGAAGCGTTCTCCAAACTCGTCGATGTTCGGTCCGCGCAGCGGATTCATGCCAAACATGCCAATCAGGGACAGATGGTCAGTGATCAGCATCAGATCACCAGGTTCAAAATCTGGATTAATGGCACCGGCGGCGTTGGTAACAATCAGGTACTTGATTCCCAAGCGGATCATGACACGCACCGGGAATCCGATGATCGGCATTTCATAACCTTCATAATAATGCGCCCGTCCTTGCATGATCATGACAGGCGTCTCTTCCAGGTCTCCCAGCACAAGCTGGCCTTTATGGCCTATGATTGTCGAGCGCGGCCAATTTGGAATCTCACCGTAATCAATATAATCTGCCGGAGCAATATATTCTGCCAGATCTCCCAAACCCGAACCAAGGATCAAGCCCACCTGCGGTTTTCTGGCTGTTCTTGCGCGAATTGCCTGAACCGCTTGGTCAACCATTTGTAAGTTTACAAAATCCGCCATAAGTACTCCTTATCCTCGAGATTTTTTCTCCGATGAAAAGATTATAACAAAACCAGGTGAGAGGATTTTCTATTCCGAAATTGACGTTGCGAAAGCCTTAATTGTCCTGTGGATATCCTCATCATTGATCCAGTAATGGGTAACCAAACGGAATTCAACCGGTCCTGAAAGGCCTGCCAGTATGCCGTTTCTTTTCAGCGACTCTTTGATCTGCAGGGCATGGTTTTGGCTACCGGAATCAACCGTAAAGAAAACCATGTTCGTTTGCGGGAAACCTTTATTCAGGCTAAAACCAGGAATATCACGGATGCCAGCAGCCAAGGTTTTTGCCCGTTGATGGTCTTGGGGCAGACGTTCAATCATTTTTTCCAGAGAAATGATGCCAGCGGCAGCCAGAATTCCCACCTGACGCATTCCGCCCCCCAACTGTTTGCGGATCTTGCGCGCAGCATGGATGAATTCTTTGCTGCCGCACAACATCGATCCGACCGGCGCGCACAATCCTTTTGATAAGCAGAACATGACTGACTCCACATCCGCGCATAATTCTTGAGCAGAAACCTGCAGCGCCTGGGCAGCATTGAAAACGCGCGCCCCGTCTAAGTGAACCAGCATCTTAAAATTATGAGCGGCCTGGCAGGCAGATTGCATATAGGAAGGTGCAAGTGGAATGCCGCCGCATTGGTTTTGGGTGTTCTCTAGAATGAGCAATTTCGAGACTGGGTGATGCACATCCTCTTTGCGGTATGCAGCTTGAATATCTTCAAGCGATAACGTGCCATCCGCTTGGTTGGGAATGACATGGGGAAAAACTCCCCCCAGCGCCGAGATACCCCCTACTTCATGAAGGAAGGTGTGCCCGAAGTGTCCCATTACCGCTTCATCCCCTCTGCCGCAATGCGTCAAGACAGCAATCAGATTCCCCATCGTGCCGGAGGCAACGAATAGAGCTGACTGTTTGCCAGTTCTTTCAGCTGCCATTTCCTCCAGGCGAATGACTGTCGGATCCTCATTGTAGACATCATCACCAACCAGCGCAGCTGCCATGGCTTTACGCATCTCAGAAGTTGGTTGGGTCACGGTATCAGAACGCAGATCGATTATTCCATTTTCAAATGCCATCAGTACTCCTCATTAAAATAAATTTGCTAATACTTCAGCCAATTCGTGCGGTATTTCTGATTGAAAGTTACGTGCTTGCTTTTCTTGCGGCAGGCAGATGCTCAACTGGCTGGCATGCAAGAATTGGCGAGATAACTTGATAGAAGGTGTTTTTAATCCATACACGTGATCAGCTACGATTGGGCATCCAAGCGATGCCATGTGCACCCTGATCTGGTGCGTGCGCCCCGTCAATGGGTGCACCTCTAGGTAGGTATGGTGTTTATACGTCTGCAGAGTTTTATACTCTGTTTCAGCTTGCCTGCCCTGCCCTTCAGGGGCAATCGCCATTTTTTTACGATTTCTTCGGTCACGCATGATGGGAGCGATGATACGCCCAGATGGGGTTGGCGGTTTGCCATCCACAAGCGCCAGATACTTCTTTGCCACCTTCCTTTCTTTAAATTGAAGCTGCAGCCACTTATGAGCAGATTCATTGCGCGCGATCAAGATGATTCCAGAAGTATCCTTATCCAATCGATGAACGATGCCTGGGCGCATCACTCCTCCGATGCCTGCTAAAAAAGGGGAATGCCCCAAAGCAGCCTGCACCAAGGTACCGCGAGCATGACCGGCGGATGGGTGCACTACCATCCCCGCCGGTTTGTCAATCACCAGAATATTTTCATCTTCATAAATCACTTTTAGGGGTATATTCTCAGGAATCAAGGTTGAAGGTTCAGGAGCTGGAATCTCGACATGGATCAGACTGCCTGCTTCAAGCATGAATCCCGTTTTTCGGGGGATTTCCTCATTTACAACGACGCTGCCAATTCTAATCAGTCTCTGGATTTGAGAACGTGAAATGTCAGGCAGCTGACGTGATAGAAAAACATCCAAACGCTGCGGTTCGGATTCATTGAATTTAATATCTTTTATCTGCGCGCTCACATCAGGCTTATCAATATGGATTATTCTTGGGCTTGTGCTGTATCTTCAAGCTGTTTCTCTTTTTGTTCCCGTTTTTCTTGAATCCAGAGAGCAATAATCATCACACCCACTCCAACTGTCACGGAAGCATCAGCCACATTGAACACTGGAAAATTTCCGACTGAAACGAAATCAGTGACATGTCCAATGGTCATCCTGTCGATCAAGTTGCCGATCGCTCCGCCAAATTGCATGCTGAGCGCAATTCGCAAAAACCAATCATTCCCAGATAGCCGCCGGTAAAAGACCAGAATGAATGCGGCGATAACAGTATTCAAAATGGTAAAAAGCATACCGTAATCCTGAAACATTCCAAAGGCAACACCCGTGTTGTACCAGTGGACAATGCGCGCATAGGGTGATATCCAAAGCCAGGGTGACCACATCTCACCAAATTCAAGATTGGCACGCACAAGCGATTTTGTCCATTGGTCCAGGGCGATTAGAACGCCTGCAACCAAGATCAGCACTAAATAATTTTTAATAATCTTCTTCAATGATGAATACCTCGTTTAATAAAGATTTTAATCGATTTCATCCGGCGGTACTGTGAATCGCTCTAATTGATAGAAACACGTTTTCATCAACACATAGAGATAGTCCACTGAATAGTTGGGCGGAAAAACGATCAGATGAGCAGGACAGCATTTGCTGCAATCGCTGGCTCCAAAAGAGTTCAGCGGGATTGCAGCTTCTGGATTTTTTAAAAGAGATTGAGCAAACTCACATTCATGCTTAAATCCATCCACCAACCACCAAATTTCTTCTATGACAAGTCTTTCTTTGAGATAATCAAAACGCCAGTGCTTTGTCGTTTGGCTTTTCAGATGTCTCCGCAGATGTACTTTGAGACCGCCAGAACCGCAGGCACTCCCGCAATAGCCATAGATTCCACTCTGAAAATCCACAGTTCTGAAAGGTTTGATATCTATTAAAGCAATGCTCTTTAATTCAGCAATCAGTATATAGGAACCCACAACATCCGGGATGGCTAACGATCCTTCTGAATCTTTCAGAATACTTTTCCTCCTTTGAGGATTATTAGGCTTTTTCCAGCCAGATCGTTAGGGTTTCTCCATCAAATTCATCGCTGAGATTTGGCAGTGAATTCGGTACATCATCAGAACTGATCGATTTCGAAAGCGTCTCTGCCATGATGTATTCTTGAAAAGCCTCGATGGCTTTTTTCAATCGATCGGAACATGAATAAATCAGTTTGATGCGATCAGCTATGTCCAAATCGGCTAATTTGCGTGCTTCTTGCACGCGCCGCACAAATTCACGCACCAATCCTTCATTGACCAGATCTTCATCCAATGTCGTCACCAGTGCAGCCAGGTCGGCGCCTTCTGAAGCGACCTCAAATCCTTCTTTAGCCTGCAATCTGACCTCCACTTCCTGAGGGAGAATTTCCAATGCTTCTCCTTCAAGTGCAACTTTCAAATTTTCACCCTTCAAAAGCGCAATTGCGGATTTTTCAGCATCCAAAGCTGAGATCGCGGCGCGAACGGCGGGATATTGGTTCTTATATTTCTGCCCCAGCTGCTTGGGCAGTGGAACGAGTTCAAAAGCGGCTGCTTCGCTGGCTGCGCTTAACGCACGCACATTCTTTACATTCAATTCATCTTTCAACAGGTCTGCATATTCATGAATCACCTGGCTGTCGTGCATGTTGCTGACAGAAAAAGCCGCTTCGCGCAATGGCTGGCGGACTTTGATTTTCGATTTATTGCGAGCAGCATGACCAAGCGACACCAATTTCATGACGAGGTTCATGTCATTAACCAAACCCTCATTGATGCATTTTTCATCGAATCGCGGCCAATCAACCATGTGCACGGAATTTGGCGCATCTTCATGTACGCTCAATACCAGATTGCGATACATTTCATCAGCGATAAAAGGCATTGAGGGAGCCAGAAGTTTGCTGACCATCACAAGCGCTTCATACAACGTAGAATAGGCTGCTTCTTTATCAGCATCCGAACCGCTCTTCCAGAACCGCCTTCTGGATCTTCGCAGATACCAATTGGATAGATGATTCACAAAATTTTCTATGGGTCTGGTTGCTCCTAGTACATCATAGGACTCGTACGCCTGAGTAACGTCTCTTACAAGAGCGTGTAATTCCGCCCGCAGCCATTTATCCAATTTTGAATACTTTGGCTGATCGGTCTTTTTTGGCTGCCAACCATCGAGATTGGCATACGTCACAAAGAAGGAGTAGGTATTCCACAAGGTCAGAGTGAAGTTCCGCAATACTTCCGATACCAATTCCGCTGAGAATCGTCGTTCCTGTCCGGGCGGGCTGGCGGTATACAGATACCAGCGCATGGCATCAGCGCCATGTTTATCCAGCACGTCCCAGGGATTCACAACATTCCCGCGCGTCTTCGACATTTTTTGTCCTTCTCCATCCAGGATCAACCCCAAGCAAACCACATTCTTGAAACACTGCTCCTCGAAAAGCAGCGTAGAAATGGC
Organism: uncultured Pelolinea sp.; assembly: GCA_964451805.1. Classification (GTDB taxonomy): domain Bacteria; phylum Chloroflexota; class Anaerolineae; order Anaerolineales; family Anaerolineaceae; genus Pelolinea. Next base: position 8,831 of record CAYVJI010000012.1, read on the forward strand.
ATGTAGAGAATAGAACCAGCCGCGTGTCTGGTCAACCGCCTCACAGATGTAATCAGCGGGATAGAATTTTCTGAAGATATCCTTGTTCTCAAATGGATAATGCCATTGAGCTACCGGCATAGAGCCGGAATCGAACCAAACGTCGATCAATTCTGGCACGCGATGCATACTCTCACCGCATTTTGGACAAGCGTACACGATCTCATCCACATAGGGACGATGCAGGTCTAACCCTTTCAGGTCTTTTTCTGTCTTACGCGATAATTCCTCCAGCGAGCCAATGCACTCCTGATGGCGGCATTTTTCACACTCCCAGACCGGCAGAGGTGTACCCCAATACCGTTCGCGCCCCAACGCCCAATCGACATTGTTTTCCAGCCAATTGCCAAAACGGCCATCTTTGATGTGATTTGGATACCAGTTCACTTGTTGGTTCAAGCTGACCAGCTTATCTTTCATTTGGTTGGTGCGGATATACCAAGTGGGTCGGGCATAGTACAGCAGCGGGGTATCACAACGCCAGCAGAATGGATAGGTATGTGTGTAATTAACCGATTTAAAAAGCAAACCGCGGTTGTTCAGATCGTCAATGATGAATGGGTCAGCATCCTTGACAAACCGGCCAGCCCATTGGCGCACTTCTGGAATGAATGCGCCATTTGGTGCAACCGTCATCAGGATCGGCAGGTCTTCATCCAGGGCAACCTGCATATCATCTGCTCCAAAGGCAGGCGCTTGGTGCACCAGACCCGTACCATCCGCAACGGTGACAAAATCAGCCAGTACAATCCGATGAGCCGGTTTGTCGGGAGGGATAAACGTGTAAAGCGGTTGGTAACGCTTGCCCTTTAGCTGCTTGCCTTTGTACTCCGCAACGATTTTTACTTGCTCTTCGCCGAAGACTGATTGAATGAGTTGTCTCGCCAAGATCAGCCTTTCGTGTTCCTCTAAATTGCCATTTTTGATCACCCGTTCTACGGTCACGTAATCCAGATCGGGATTCGCAGCCACAGCCACATTGCCGGGCAGTGTCCAAGGAGTTGTCGTCCAAATCAGCAGGGAGGTTTCAGGTTCATCCACCAACGGCAATCGCACGTACACTGAAGGGTCAGTTGTCTCTTCATATCCCAAAGCCACTTCATGATCGGAAAGCGGTGTTCCGCAGCGTGGGCAATACGGGACAACTTTGAAACCCTGATAAAGCAGTTCCTTTTCCCAAAGATTTTTTAAGATCCACCAGACTGATTCAATATAGGAGTTTTTGTAGGTAATATAGGCAGTATCAAAATCAACCCAAAAAGCGATGCGCTCGGTGAGTTTCTCCCATTCTTTGATATATTTAAAGGCAGATTCGCGGCAGAGTTGATTGAATTGTGCAATTCCATAATCTTCAATCTGCTGCTTATTGGTGAAACCCAATTTCTTTTCGACCTCTATCTCTACCGGCAGCCCATGCGTATCCCAGCCTCCACGGCGCACCACGTGATATCCGCGCATCGTTTTGTAGCGCGGAAAGATATCCTTGAATACACGCGCGAGCACATGATGCACTCCCGGCAGACCATTGGCGGTTGGAGGACCCTCATAGAAAACAAACTCATCGCCGCCTTCGCGATTCTGGATTGAGGAATGAAACACTCCTTCCTTCTTCCAGTTTTGCAGGATCCCCAACTCCATCTGATTGACATTCAATTTGGATGAAACCGGTTTAAACATTCAACCTCCAAATAAAATAATAAACTCGTCCCAACAGGGACGAGATCTATTCCCGCGGTACCACCCCGATTCCTGATTATCAGGCACTCATTCAAGCAAACCACTGCAGATTTCCTGGCTGCTTATGCACGTTAACGGATGCAGACCGGTTCCCCTATTAGCCTATGGACTTTCAGGTCACAACTCCGGAGGGATTTTCCGCCTGGTCAACCGATCGGGCTTGCACCTGTCCCGATTCGCTAAACGGGAGCTGCAGGCTTACTCTTCTCCATCTATGCTTTTCGGTGCAAAATTATCTCATACTCTAAACAAAAAATCAAACTCAGTCACACTGCGTGATCTCTCAGGCAGCTTAAGAGGCTGCCTGTTAGGATTGACTTCCTCAAAGCTTTTTAAAGAAAATCAAAAAATCCCTCGTGAGGGATTTTTGAAATAATCTAGTCTTTCGGTTTTAACAGAATGGTCATGCGCCGATTGGGTTCCTCACCAACACTCTCTGTCGTGACAAACGGATGATAACGCAATTCCAGGTGGATCAAACGCCGTTCATTGGCCGGCATAGCTTCCAACACCTGTTTGCGCCCAGTTTGAATTACCTGGTCGGCCAATCTGCGTGCCATCTGGCGCAGCTGCCGTTCTCGCCGGAAGCGATAACCTTGCACATCAATCATCAACGGCATCCAGCTCCCCATCTGTTGGTTCAAGATCAAGCTGGTGACATACTGCAATGAATTCAACGTTTCTGCTCGGCGTCCGATCAATATGCTAAGGTCCTTACCCGTCACTTCAATCAAAACCATAGGATGGTCACGATCATCTTCTGGGTCTAAAATTCTGGCGGCTACCTTGGCATTGATCTTCATGGCTTCCAGCAGTTCCGAAACAATCACTTCAGCCCGAATTTTGGCTTTTTCCAGGTCATCCAGCTCTTCGTCATTTAATGCATCTAAGCTGGGTTTTTCGGGTTTTTCGGGTTTTTCGGACTTTTCAGTCTTTTTGGTTGTTGGTTCTTTTTTAACGTTTTCACGTGTGTTGATCAACGTTAATCTCACACGAACTTGCCGGCCGCCAATACCCAGGAATCCGCTTTGACCTTCATCAATCACTTCAACATCAACCGCTTCGCGCGGCAGCCCTAATTGATCAAGCCCACTCTCGATGGCTTCCTCAACGCTAGGACCCATGGCTTCCAAAGTCGTCTTTTTTTCTTCCATTATTCACTATCTCCGGATTATTTCTTCACAAGTGCTTTTTTCTTCGAAAAAAGGTTTGAGAAATCCAGTTTGCCCAATGCGGCATATTGGGCAATGCTGATCAGATTGGATGCCACAAAATATAGGGCCAATCCTGACGCAAATGAATAAGCAAACCAACCCATCAGCAAAGGCAGGTATAGATTCATAATGCCGGTCATCTGACCAGACTGGGCATCAGCAGAGGGAGTTGCGATAAGTTTCGTCTGAAAGAATGAGGTGATGACTACGAACACTGCCAATACCGGAATCCCGAATGAAATTCCAGGAATGAACAGCCGTTCCGGCCGGCCTAAGTTCATCCATAAGAATTCACTGTTGAGCGGGATGAGATCGATCGGTTCTTTCAAACCCGGGATAAAAGAAAAAATATTGGTCAGCCAGGGCGAGATTTTTGAAACCAGGTTCATCATCTGCAAGGGTGCGTTGCCCATGGTTTGAATAATACTTTGATACAAACCGATGATGATCGGGAACTGGATCAAGGTCGGCAGGCAGGAAGCGAAGGGGCTGATTCCTTTTTCCTTGTAAAATTTCATCTGCTCCTGAGCTAAGCGGTCTCGGTCATTCTTATATTTCTTCTGAATTTCCTGCCAATCCTTATCGTTCTGCATATCCTGCATGGCTTTACTGCTTTTAATCTGCTTAGCAGTCAAAGGATGTGTGATCAATTTGATCAAAATCGTAAACAAGATGATCGCTAAACCGAAGTTCTCACCGATCAGATCGTAAATGAACAGTAAGGTTGTAATGAATGGTTTAATAATGATGGTATCCCACATGGTCTATTCCTTTTCTTATTCTGCTGGTATGTAATCCCAAATTTCATTGCCATTGAAATCAATGGCTTTGAACAACTCTTCCTTGCTGGCGGGAGCCAAAACAATCCTTTCATCAGTCAAACCCAGGGAAGAGTAAACAACTGAGTCAACAGTCGCCAGGGTTTTAGGCTCTTTGGCAGAATCGATGCTGAACAACTTGCCCTCAGTTGTAGCAAAGACTGCTTTATCTTGCAAGGCAACTCCACCAGCAATAATGGCAGATCCGGCTGCAAAAGGAGAAGGCCATAAAGCCTTGCCCTCTTCTTTGGAAACTGCATAGAGATTCCCGCTGTCATCTCCAACAAAAATTGCATCTCCTGTAATGACTGGTCTGCTCCAGATTGCCGTCAAACCGTCTTCAGCGTCAAATGACCATTGGATGGCGCGCTTTTCAAGGTCAATAGCAAAGAGCGTGCCATCAATCGTGCCGATATACAATTTGCCATTCTCCATGACAGCATCCGCGGCGATTGCAGCGCCCAAATCCACGCTCCACTCCGGATTCTCAACCAGCGTGCGCCCCCCATCCGCATCAATCTCCAGCTCGCTGCTCTCATAGCTTTGATTGAATGCGTACAAGTTGTGATCCATGGAAGCGAGGTAGATGAAAACATCATCACTGATCGGGGTTGTCCAGTTCGGACCCTTGGCTCGAAAGCGCCAGATCAAGTCACCGGCTGTGCTAAGCACATACAACGAATGGTCGCTGTTGGGTGCGTAGATGAGTCCGTCTTTGACGATAGCGGAGGCGATATACCGGTCATCGGCTTTGCTAAATTGCCATTTTTCATTGCCACTCTGTTTATCCACTGCAGCCAATGTTTGGTCATACCCGCCTACAATAATTAAATCTTCTCCGATCGCGGGAGCCGCATAGAATTGGCGATCGTTGCTTTTCTCGCTCGGATATCGCCAAACCAGGCTGCCGTTTTTCGTATCCAAGGCATAAACCTGAGCGCCGTATGCAAAATAGCCTTTATCCTGTTCTAAGGAAAATCCCGGCCAGCTGGAAGCGGCCGCTGCGCCTGATGTGCATCCGTTGACCGATAGTGCACATAGCAACAAAAAAATAAATATTTTGATGGTTTTTTTATTCATCATTCTCTCTTCCTGTTATAGATTTTCAAGGTACGGGATCATAACCGCCCGGATTGAATGGATTGCATCGCAAGATACGGGTTATTGCCAGGTAAGAACCTTTTAAAAACCCATACTTGAAAATAGCCTGGTAGGCATAATGCGAACAGCTGGGATAAAAACGGCAGGTGTTGCCTGGCAGCGCTTTGGAAATGGTCCTCTGATAAACACGAATACAGGCAAGCAAAATCCACTGGGGAAAATTCAACCATGTAAGCTTGAAATCCCTTAATGTTGGTTCATCAGGGTACTCAATATCAGCCAGCATGTTATCTTCTTTTAAAGCACACCTGCCTTTTCAAGCAAGTGCTTGATCGCATTCTCTAAATCCACAAATTTTGCAGACAAAATCGCCCTGCGCGTGTAGAACACCATATCCCATCCAGGCTCAACCTGTTCCCAGATTGACTGCAGACCAGCTCTGACTCGGCGGCGAATGCGGTTTCGTTCAACAGCATTTCCGATGCGCTTGCTCGCAACAACCGCCACGCGCGAGATATCCAAGCCGTTGCGCGCAAACAATAAAATGAAAAAGCGCTGGCGGAGAGTCTGTGCAGTGCTTTTTATGCGGGTAAAATCTTGCGATTCGGTAAGCCGAAATTTTCGATTCACGCATCCTGCGACTTCAGGTCAGAGGCGTTTATCAATAACCGCATTACCAGCGGGTATTTTTTGAATGATTATTTCGTTTGACGGTCAATTGGAAGCGGCCTCTTAAACGTCGCCTCTTTAAAACAGTCTGACCGCCAGCTGTAGCCATACGGCTTCGAAAACCATGCACGCGCACACGGTGTTTTACTCGGGGTTGATAAGTCCTTTTTGGCATCTACTCTATCCTCAATAACTTGAAAAATAACTCGTAAATTATACCATAGCGGCTTTTTCACTAATCTTGCCGCCATTGTCAGACAAAAGCGGCACAATTCTACCGCAATCACAATAAAGTCACAATATCTCCTTTTAAAACATGCTCATTGATTATTTCCCTTAGATGCACCTGAGAAAAATCATTCCACAAATTTTCTTCTGCATCCGCGCGCACGCGTAAATAATTATCCGTCAAGCCTTCCAGCTGCCAGTACACGCCTTGCTGGTTGACTTTCTCCCACAAAACAGATACCTGTTTGCCAATCCAAGCGCGTTGATAATCGTTTCTGCTCGCAGCCAGAACATCCCGCATCAAAGCACTCCGGCGCTTTCTTTCGCTAAAAGGAACCGAACCTGGCAGGTGCACCGCAGAGGTACCAGGTCGCATGGAATAACTGAACACATGGCCGGCTGCAAATTTCATCGATCGCACGAATTCCAATCCTTCGATGAATTCTATTTCGCTCTCGCTTGGAAAACCCACCATAATATCGGTCGTAATGGCAATTTGTGGGAAGATCTTCCTGATTTTCTGCAGCAGTTGGTGATATTCTAGTGTGGAATGAGGTCGTGCCATCCTTTTCAGAACTGAATCTGAACCCGATTGCAGAGGCAAATGCAAATGACGGCAAAAATTTGGGGATTGCATCACTTTGATCAGATCATCATCAACATCCCATGGCTCAAGTGAAGATAACCGCAATCTGGGTGGATTGAATTCTGAAAGAATATTTCTAATTAATGAAGAGAGTCGTGGAGTCCCTTCCAAATCACGTCCCCAAGCTCCCAAATTCACTCCCGTAAGGACAATTTCCTTGACATCACCGCTTAAAGCTGCCTGGACATCGTGGTAGATTTCACTTACGGGTTGTGAGCGGCTCCTTCCACGGGCAATACGTGTAATGCAAAATGTGCAGAAATTATCACAACCTTCCTGCACTTTAATAAATGCCCGTGTACGCCGCTGCCTGCCAGGCAATGCCTGGCGTGGTTGAAGGCTGCCTGGCATTTGCAATGCGCAATTCCCTAAAATCATTTGTATTTCCCACTCTTTATTGACATTAGAAACCTGCCAGGCTACCTGAGGAAGGTCTGCAATTTCAAGGGGTGCGATTGCCACGTAGCAGCCAGCTGCGATAATGCGGGCAGAACTGCAGCGTGCGGCTTGACGGATCCTTTTTCTCGAATCCGCGCAAGCTGCCATCGTTACCGCGCAGGTATTCACCACCACGATCTCCGCTTGTGAAGGGTGGGCAACAATCTCATGCCCATTCAGGCGCGCCTGTGCAGCCATCCGTTCAATTTCGCTCTGATTCAAGCGGCAGCCGATTGAGTCAAAAAATATTTTCATAGACTATTCTGAGGGAAAAACATCATTCTGTCTCTACTCGGCTTGAATTATACATTCCTGTCATATCCGCCATTGCATAGTATGACTGCATTACACCTTTTGCTTCAAAAGAAAAACTCACAGCGGAGATACTCATGAAAGATGACAAACGAATCTTGACATTCAATTTTAATGGTGATAATCTTTTGCTATCGGCGCAGGTGAATTGCCCAAACACATAACATGGTTGCCAGGCGAACCTGCGAAAAATATTTAAGCATTTAGAATATGGAGTGATAGAAATGTCAGAACGTCTAACCGGAACCGTGAAATGGTTCAGCCCGTCCAAAGGCTATGGATTCATTGGCCGTGATGATGGTGAGGATGTGTTTGTGCACTTTTCCTCAATCCAGATGGATGGGTATCGCGTGCTTAAGCAGGGACAGGTAGTAGAATTTTCAGTGGAGGAAGGACCAAAAGGACTTCAGGCGGCTGAGGTCGTACCGGTATCATAGATAAAAATTTTGCCAAATCATGAGGATCGCGCGAGCGGTCCTCTTTTTTTATTCCGCGATCCCAAATTTCAATGCAAAAATTTTCAAGTATTCCAATAGTGTAAATTGCCAGCCGCGTTTACTTAAAAACCACCTGCGCGAGTTGAACCAGGAGGAACCCACTGCCCGGATCATTATCTTCTGTGGATGCCCTTCAAAGACTTGATCAAATATCATCGAGGCGCGGCGCGTGTGGTAAGGATCGGTGACCACAATCGCGGATGAATATTGGCGATTTTCCAATAGATTCCGAATAGCGATGGCTTCATCCAGCGTATTGTTCACCATAAGGTCGGTAATGAGAATATTGCCGCTGGGGACGCCATTGCTCATGAGTTGAATACGCATATCGAAGCTGTTCAAGTACTCATA
>CAYVJI010000012.1:16980-29031 GCA_964451805.1 uncultured Pelolinea sp.
TAAATTCATCTTGCGGCAATCCAGCCAAGCCAAGTAGGTGCCTTGCGGAGGATAATACCCTATCTCTTGGATGTTTTTTCCTATGAATTCTGTTAAATAATCCCGGTTGGCTTGAAGATAAGCCAAAAGCTGGTTTAGCCATTCTTCGCATTCTGAAAAAGCAGCTTTGGCAGCTGCATTTGCCAGAACGTTTGGCGGTTCTACCAATCCCGCGCCAACTGCCTGCATTCGCGCGCGCAATTGTGAGTTAGGGACAATCGCGAAAGAAAAATGCAATCCAGGAATATTGAAGGTTTTACTGGCAGCCATTAACGTAATCGTGTTTTGTGCGAATTCTTCAGACAAAGAAGCCATTGGGATGTGATGATTGCCTTCATAAACCAGGTCGCAATGAATCTCATCCGAGCAGATCAACACTCCGTGCCGCAGGCAGATTTCACCTAAGTTTTGCAGCTCAGATTTGCTGAAAATCCTTCCCACCGGGTTATGCGGATTGCATAATATAAATAAGCTGGTTTGGTGCTTGACCTTGCTTTCAAAATCATCGAAGTCAATCTCATAACCGGCAGGCGTCATAACCAACGGCACTTCCGTTAATGGGTAACCCGTATTGCAGGCTACTCCGAAGAATGGGGGGTAAACGGGTGTTTGAATCGCAATGCCCGCTGCAGGATTCGCGAAAGTGCGCGCGCACCAGTTCATGCCGGCAACCACACCAGGCATCAATAGGACTTGTTCCGGTGAGATTCGCCAACCGTGCCGGCGTTCTACCCACAAGCAAATGATTTCCAAGAGCTCTTCATCACATGCAGAATAGCCAAAGATCGGATGGGTGAGGCGTTTCTGCAGAGCAGCCAAAATTTGCGGCGCTGCAGCAAAATCCATATCTGCCACCCATAGTGGTAGAATGCCGGGTCCATATTTATTCCACTTGAGGCTGTGGCTGTCGCGCCTGTCGATGATCTGATCGAAATGATAGGTTTGCATGCTTCGAATGGCAGAATTATACCCTTATGACAATTGGCAGCAATTTTTGTCTGGGAACGTGTATGATTAAAGCATCAGATTTATCGAACAATCGCATGCAAGTTAAACAGGTTTCACTTTCCTCAAACGGATGGCAGGATTACGAGCTGCGCGACAGCGGCAGCGGTCAGAAGCTGGAGCGTGTGGGGCACATGTTGCTCGTGCGCCATGAACCGCAGGCGCGCTGGAAACCCGCTTTGGATGCATCTATATGGCAGCAGGCGCACGCTGTTTTTGAGATGCGTAAAGGCCAATCCAGCGGCATTTGGCGCCTGCGAACACAGGTTCCGAAACAATGGCAAATTGACTTTCATGGGCTGCAACTCCAAATGCAGATCGGTGCATCCCGCCATATTGGAATCTTTCCGGAACAGAGCCCAAATTGGTTATGGCTGGAAAAGAAGATCCAATCAGCAGGCAGACCCTTGCGCATGCTGAATTTATTCGGTTACAACGGCTTGGCATCTTTACTGGCAGCCCGCAACGGTGTGCATGTAACCCATGTTGATGCCTCACGCTCAGCCATACGCTGGGGGCAGTTGAACCAATCACTGTCTGCTATCCAGCAGCATATCCGCTGGATTGTGGATGACTCATTGAAATTCTCGCAGCGCGAAGTGCGCCGCGGGCATCAATATGAAATCATTCAGCTTGACCCTCCACGCTTCGGCCGTGGACCCAACGGAGAACTGTGGAAGTTTGAACAGCATTTAAAAGAACTCTTGAAAGTGTGCGGTCAACTGCTCGCACCTCAAGCACTTTGTGTTCTAATGACCGCTTATGATATCGAGCAGAAACCTGAGGAAATTGCCGGATGGATGGCTGGCATATCGAACAACCTTCACGGCTTTCTCCAATACGGCTGGCTTGTTCAGCAGGAAAAATCAGCCGGTAGAAAGATCAACCAAGCCATGTATGTTCGCTGGTCTTCTGATAAAAACTGAAAGGAGAGAATATTTTGGCATTTCTAAACACTTTTTCGATCCTTGCCCGCGATGAACACACAGGACACATGGGGGTAGCGGTGCAGTCACATTGGTTCGCGGTAGGGGCTTTGTGTCCTTGGGCGCAGGCAGGCGTTGGGGTTATTGCAACCCAGTCCATGGTGGAGGTAAGTTATGGCCCACTAGGATTGGCTTTATTGAAGAAGGGAAAAAGTGCCCAGACAGCTCTGGATGAACTGCTCAGCCAAGATGCAGGGCAAGCCCTGCGCCAGGTGGCTATTTTGGATGCTCAGGGCAGGGTTGCGGTGCACACTGGTGAGCGCTGCATCCAGGCAGCCGGGCATCAGAGCAGCCCGAATTTTTGCGTGCAGGCCAATATGATGCTCAATGACAGCGTATGGCCAAACATGGCTGCCGCCTTTCAAGAAGCGCAGGGCAGCCTGGCGTTCCGTCTGCTGGCGGCTCTGAAAGCCGGGCAAGCAGCTGGAGGGGATATCCGCGGTATGCAGAGCGCCGCTTTGCTGGTTGTGGATGCGCAGAAGACCGAACAGCCCTGGAAACATGTTCTGATAGACCTGCGCGTGGATGATGCGCCTGACCCGATTGCTGAACTGGAAAGGTTGGTCAAGCTCCAATCCGCTTATGACTTGATGAACGCTGCCGATGAACTGATGCTGCAAGATGATAGCGCAGCTGCCTATGAAAAATACAGCCAGGCAGCCGAGTTTGCCCCGCATGTGGATGAGATTCCTTTCTGGCAGGCAGTCACATTGGCGGATAACGGCAGACTGGAAGAAGCTCTGCCGATCTTCCAAAGAGTTTTTCAAGCCAATCCCAATTGGGTGCTGCTGGTGCAAAGACTGCCCGCCTCCGGTTTGCTGCGAGATGATGCGCAGATGATGCAGAAAATTTTACAGGTTCAATAACCATAATGAGGTGAACATGAAAGCATATATGACTGAGGGTAAGAACCGCGTTCATCTGGAGAACTTTAACGCTGACGATCTATCATTCAGCCCAGATGATAAACAAGCGGCAAAAAAGGAATTGAAGAAACTGCGCAAGCGATTGATCACGTTGCAGCAGCTGTTGTACGCGGAAAACAAGCACAAAGTACTCATCATCCTGCAAGCCATGGATTCAGGCGGAAAAGACGGCACCATCCGCTCAATTTTTAAGGGCGTCAATCCCCAGGGAGTGCAGGTTGCCGGATTCAAAGTGCCAACGCCGGTTGAACTTGCTCATGATTATCTTTGGCGCGTCCATCATAAAACACCCGCCCGCGGTGAAATTGTCATCTTCAATCGCTCCCATTACGAGGATGTGTTGGTAGTGCGCGTGCATAGTTTGGTGAGCGAACAGGTTTGGAAAAAACGCTACCAGCAGATTGTGGACTTCGAACGCCTGCTGGTTGAAGAAGGCACTCTAATTCTGAAATTTTTCTTGTTCATCAGCAAGGAGGAACAGAGAAAAAGGTTCATCGAGCGTGTCGAGAACCCTGAAAAGCAGTGGAAATTCAACCCCAATGATATTGATGAACGCCAGCACTGGGACGCTTATATGCAAGCCTATCAAGATGTGCTGGATAAAACAGGGACCAAATTTGCCCCATGGTACGTGATTCCTGCCAACCGCAACTGGTATCGCGACTTGATCATTGCCCGCATTCTGGTAGCTCAGCTTGAAAAATTAAATATGAGCTATCCTCAACCTGTGGAGAATATCGAGCAATACATTGAGGTCTTGAGGAATGCTTAAAAAAATTGCCCGCAAACACAATCGCGGGCAATTTTTCTCTAGATCAGTTATCCTGCGCGCCTTGTTGGATCCAATCATAAATGGTCTGGATCATCTCATCTGGCAGGGGGGCATCCGGTGGCATTTGTTTCACGCCATCTCCGATCAAAGCTTTATACAGCATGCTGTTCTCAGGGTCACCGGGGGTGACATATTTCATAATGTCTGCGTAGCTTTCCAAAAATACTCCGCCTTTGCCGCCATGCGCCGCCAGAGCATATTCCTCTATAATCGGCCAGACGTCCTGACTGAAGCTGACTTCAGCCGTCATGTCTTCCGCAGAGTCCATCTCCGTAGTGTTCGCTGCCTCATCCGCTTCCATTTCAGTTTCTGGAGCGCTTTCGGCCATCATTTCTTCTTCTGCCAGCACAGGTTCGGCAGCGGGTGCTGCGGGAGCACAAGCTGCGATCAAGAGCATGGCAGCCAGCATTACGATAAGACTTTTCGATTTCATTGCATACCTCCAATTTCCCCTATGTTAATACGCAGCTTTTACTTTATTTATATGACAATTATTAATTTATTTAAACCCTGAGGAGGTTTTTGCCTGGTTATCACGCAGTTTGCCAGGGTCGGTTTGCACAAGAAAAGTCCCAATGAAGATGACCAGCATAGCCGCAATTTGGCGGGGTGAAATGCGTTCTTCCAACAAAAACCATGCCAGCAGAGCTGTGAAAAACGGGGAGAGATTCAAGATCATATTGGTTTTCAGAGCGGTGAGTTGCCCGATCGCCTGGTTATACAGAATATAACCCAAGATAGTGTTCACCAAGATCAGCCAAACCAGAATTGCTCCAATCTCAAGGGTAAAAGTTGGCCAGCCTTCAACCAAGAAACCGATGCACAGCAGAATGCCCCCTCCAAAAGTCAGCGGAAAAGCGGTCTGCGCAAGGAAGTGAACTTTAAGGTCACGCGCCATGGCGCGCCCCAAGATCGTGTAAGCAGTGAATCCGAACAATCCGATTATCAGAGCCAAAAAACCAGGGTTTCCCAGCGGCAGCTGCTGCGGGGAAAAATAAACCAAGCTGCCGCCTAAAGCCATGCCCAAACCCAAAAATTGGATCGCTTGGGGGATTTCTTTCAGAAAAAGAATGCTGCACAGCAGCACCAGCGGTGTGATGAAATTCATCATCAATGAAACGGTTGTGGATGGCAGGTACTGCGAGGAATAGAAAATGGTCCCATTTCCAATTGTAAAAGAAGCCAATCCCAATAACAGCAGATTTCCCCACTGACCTTGAAGCGCGGAAAAATCAAAGTGCTGAATTCTTAGATATACGATCAAAACCAGCCCCGCCAGAAAAAAGCGCAAACCTGCCAGGGTAAGAGGCCCCATGGCGCGGACGCCCACGCGCGCCAGGATGAACGTGGAAGCCCAGATCATCGCGGTCGCGAGAATTTTCAGGCTGGCGATTACTGAGGATTTGGAATCACTATGATGCAGCTTCATGTGTATTTAAACCACCAGAATAAAGTGCTCGCCCTTTTCCTCAACATCTCCAATTTTCTCTGCCGGATGGTTGCGTTGCTGCATTTCCGTCAGATAAATTTGAGCCTGGTCAGCCGGTAGGCTGATCAATAAGCCTCCCGAAGTTTGCGCATCATTGAGCAGGTAGCGCATCACTTGCGACACATGCGCTTCGTAATGCACGTGCGGTGCGGTGTACGCCAGGTTATTCTTGCTCCCGCCGGGTACGATTCCCGCAGCAGCCAGATTGTAGGCGTTCTCAAGCAGTGGCACCGTTTGCGCCTCAATGCAGGCGCAGGTTTTGGAGGCTTTCATCATTCCCAGCAAGTGACCCAGCAAACCAAAACCGGTTACATCCGTGCAGGCATGCGCTTCAACCTTCATCAACGCTTCAGCTGCCTCCCGATTAAGTTTCACCATTGCCGCGATGGCCTGAGTTGCTCCTCCTTCCCGCAGCGCTCCTTGTTTGAGTGCTGTGGAGAGAATTCCGGTGCCGATCGGCTTCGTCAAAATCAGTGCATCCCCAGCCTGGGCTTTGGCATTGGTGAGGATGCGCTGTGGGTGCACCGAACCGGTAACCGCCAGCCCGAACTTCGGTTCATTATCATCCACCGTATGCCCGCCGATGATGGCGATGCCCGCTTCCGCCGCTTTATCCGCCGCTCCGCGCAGGATATCGCCCAGCACGTACATTGGCAGCCGGTTGCTTGGAAATGCCACCACGCTCAACGCGAACAGCGGCGCTGCCCCCATAGCATAGATGTCGCTCAACGAATTGGCCGCCGAAATCGCGCCGAACTGATAGGGGTCATCCACGATGGGAGTGAAAAAATCTACCGTCTGCACCAGCGCCAGGTCCTCACTCACCTGAAATACCGCTGCATCATCGGCAGTCTCAGTGCCTACCAGGATGCGTGCGTCCTGAGGAATGGGCAGCTCCTGCAGCACTTTTTCCAGCAGCTGCGGGCGCAGCTTGCAGGCGCATCCTAATCCATGCGTGAATTGTGTCAGTTTGATTTGATCTGCTTCAAGTGTTACCGCTTCGGTTGGTGAACCTGGCTGCAAACGATGGATGACTTGGCTGATTTCAAGGAAAGCCTGCCCAATTTCTTCCTTGGTGGTGGTCCGCCCGGTTGAAAACCGGATGGCTCCCATGGCAAATTCCAAGGGAATATGCATCGCTTCCAGTACGTGTGAGATATCCACGCGATCGGAATGGCAGGCCGCCCCAGCCGAGGCTGCCACGCCTGTCAGTTCCGACAGGATCGTATTGGCTTCCAATCCTTTGAAACTGACGTTCAGTGTGTTTGGCAGGCGCTCTTGGGGGTGGCCATTCAGCTTCACCCAGGGGAATTCTGCCATGAGTTTGCTCTGCAGCAGGTCGCGCGTTTCGCGCATGTTGGCGGTAAATTCATCCAGATTCTGGCTGATCAATTCACACGCCTGCCCTAAGCCGACGATTTCCAGCACGTTTTCCGTTCCAGCGCGCAGGTCGCCCTCATGCTGCGCGCCGTGCATCATCTTTTGCAGTTCTATACCGGTGCGCACATACAGCGCTCCTACGCCTTTCGGGGCGTAGAGCTTATGGCCGGCTATTGACAGCAGATCGACACCCAACTCATCCACCCTGACTGCCAGTTTGCCGATGGATTGGGCTGCGTCACTGTGCAGCCAAATATTATTGCTATGCGCAATAGACGCGATATCCTCAATCGGCTGCAGGCTGCCCACTTCATTATTCGAGTGCATGACCGATATCAGAATGGTCTGCGGAGAAATCACTTTCTCCAGCTGGTCAAGCTGCACCACCCCATTTTCATCCACGGGTATATAGGTAACCCGAAAACCCTGCTGCTCCAGGTAGGCGCACACTTCCAGCACTGCTGGATGTTCAATAGCGGTCGTAATGATGTGATTGCCCTGCGCGCGCCGCGCAAACGCCGCCCCTTTGATAGCCAGATTGTTGGCTTCTGAGCCGCCGCTGGTGAAAATAACCTCCTCCGAGCGGCAGCCCAGCAGGTGTGCCACCTGGCGGCGGGCATTTTCGACTGCCATTTTTGCGGTAATCCCATAGGCATGACTGCTGGAAGGATTTCCAAAATGGTCGTACAGATACGGCAGCATGGCATCCGCCACGCGCCCATCAATCGGGGTGGTGGCGTTATAGTCTAAATAGATCGGTTGAGATGACATGGGAGAATTGTATCTAAAAAATGTCCAGCGTGCCCAGACGTTTGGCTTGGATCTCGAACGTTTTGAACAAAAAATACCCCAGGATGGTCAGCGCGCTTCCGATCAGCAATTCCTCGCGTAACAAAATCCAAACATCCGCCAGATCTTCCCCGTGAATAATCGCGCGTGTGCTGGCAACCCCGCGCGTGAGCGGCAGCACCTGCGATATAGGCTGCATCCATGCCGGTAAATTCTCAACCGGAATATTCGCTCCTGAAAAAACCAGCAGCAGGAAATAAACCGTGTTATTGACCAGCATTACATTACGCGTGATAAGGCTCAAGCAGCCCATCAATAACCCCAGTCCTGATGTGCTGAAAGTGGTGATCAAGATAGTGAGCAGCAGCGCTCCAGGGTCGGTGCGGGAAAGGTCGAGCTGAAACAGCAGCACACCCCATCCAAGTCCAATGAAAACGCCCAGCATGCCATCCAGAATGTGCATCAGTGACCGGCCGACAAAGACCGCCATGCGGTTGGCAGGAGATCCAAACAAGTAGGGCAGCGTGCCAGTCCAGCGTTCGCCGCCCACGCTCATGGTCACTCCATAGATGCCGCTGGATGCGGCAAAAATAAGCGCGTTGCCGATCACATAGTAGGGCGCGCTTTCGCGCCCGCTGGCATAGGCGCCGATGTAGACAAAAAAGATCATCATGGTTAAAGGAGCGAACACTTTTGATGCCAGATAGGTGGCCGGATTCAGCCAGCGGAACAGCGCCCGGTAGGAATACATGGCTCCCTCGAAAAAAATGCGCGCATTGGTCCATATCTGCTTAAACATGTCAGTTTTCCGTCATGTTCAATGTTGCATCCACACGCGCTTTACGCAGGATGATGCGGTATAGGGCGCGTGAAACCAGAATATATGCCAAATTGAAAAGCATCAGCATCGCCCACACTCCCGTAATTTGCGCGGGCGCGAGCGTGCCGCGTGCGGAGGCATGCAGCGCAACCGCCGCCCAATAGGGCGGAAGCAGGTAGCTGAAGGGAGTCGTCCAGCCTGGCAGCAGGGCAATCGGGAACAGGAAACCGCTTAAGATATACACTGGGAATTCCAGCGTGTTCACCATGCGTCCGAAATCGGGGACCAGGATGAACAGCGACGCGATGATCAAACCGAAACTCACCAGAGCTAACACGGAGAAAAGCAGCGAGACGCAGAATAGAATCGGATAGCTGAAACTGAGTGGGTAATGGAATACCAATGAAATGAGGGTATAGCTGCCGATCATAGAAAGCAGCGATTGAGTCACATTCGCCAGTACCTTGCCATATACCACCAAACTCAGAGGCGCCGGAGAGGCAACCAAAGGTTCCAGCGTGCCGCTCCAGCGTTCTCCCGTGATGCTGTGCCCCCCGTTGAACAACAGGGTGGTCCAGATGCCGGTCATGCCTGATCCAACCACCACGAAAACAGCATAATCTGGACCTTTATCCTTCAGCATCCACAATGCCATAAAAGCGACGATCAAAGGCTGGATCAAAATGCCAAACAGCACAAAACCATCCGTCAGATTTTGACGCAGTTCGACTTCAAAAGCTGAGCGTAAAATGCGCAGGTTCTTCTTCAGCCTGTCCATTTCATTCCGCTCCGCCAACCAAGCGCACATATGCGTCTTCCAGGGTCGGCTCGCGCGTGATGATGCGGCCCAGCTTCAAACCTTTCAGGTTTTCGACCAGGATCGGGATGGCTTCGGATCCCTGCGACGTATGCACCACCAACACCTGGCGCTGGTCACGATTCTCAATGGAAATGCTATCGACCAGCTCCAACACGCGGATCTTCTCAATGGCTTCTGGCGGAACGCCATAGGCCTCGATTTCCACAACGGTAAGGTCTGTCACATATTTTTTTAATTTCTCCGGAGTGTCCAGGGCTACAATGCGTCCCTTATTGATCACCGCAATTCGCTGGCAGAGTGCATCCGCTTCAAACATATAGTGGGTGGTGAGCAGGATGGTCTTGCGCGCAGATTGTAGATTTTTTACCGCTATGCGCAGCTCTCGCGCTCCCACCGGGTCCAATCCCATGGTGGGTTCATCCAGAAATAGCACCTCGGGGTCATGCAGCAGGGCGCGTGCGATGTGCAGCCGCTGGCGCATGCCGCGCGAGTACCCCTCCACTTTTTCATTTTCCCGCCCATTCAAACCCACCAGTTCGAGCAGCTCATGGATGCGCTGCTTGGCAATCTGCGCATCCACGTAATACAGGGTGGCGAAATAACGCAGGTTATCCAGACCGGAAAGGCGCCCATACAAACCGCGTTCGCCGCCGAAAATAAAACCGATGCGCGGGCGCACCTGTTCTGCCTCGCGCACCACGTCCAGCCCGAGTATAGAAGCGCTGCCGGCGCTGGGGATGAGCAGTGTGGTCAGCATCTTCACGGTGGTGGTTTTACCCGCCCCGTTCGGTCCCAGCAGCCCGAACAACTCGCCCTGCCGGATCTCAAAAGAAATATCTTCGACCGCCACCACTTCTTTCGGCTTGCGCCTGAGAATGCCCTCATGGCTCTTAAACACTCTGCGCAGATTTTTAACCAAGATGGCGTCCATAAAAACCAATTCTATATCATTTTGCCCACCATGATTTCATATATAATATTTAATGAATGGTGAATTAAGGAGGATATCCTATGTCAGGCGTACGCATTGGTGAAGTTTCCCATTTCTACGATCGCATCAACGTCGCCGTCATCACGCTTTCCAATCCCCTGCACAAAGGCGACCGGGTGCATTTCCTGGGTCACGGGTCAGATTTTCAGCAGGAAATTACATCCATGCAGATCGAGCACGAATCTATTGAAGCTGCCAGCCCAGGGCAGGAGATTGCGATCAAAGTCACCAAACCGGTCAAGCCGCACACGGCTATTTTCCTGATAACGGACGAGGAATAAAACCTCCCTCTCCACTGTACACTTCTTTCTCGTTGCCTGATCGGCAACAAGCCTGATTGTGATATTGGCTTGTGTCAGACAAGCTTAAAATCAATTCCTGATACATGCTATGGGGTCTATTTCATTCCGAATGAACCAATTGGATAGAATGAATAATGCTCAGTGCAATTTCGGCAGCAGACCGCCGGTGCGTTGCATATAGACGCGGTAATCCTCGCCGAATTGCTCCAGCAGTAAGCGTTCCTCGCGCGGGAGGCGCAAAAAAATGATCAGGAAGATCAAAACGCCGCCTGGTAACCCCGCCAGCCAATTGTGCAGCAGGGAAACCTGCGCCAAACCCCAAAGCAGGTGCGCGCTGTAGATGGGATGGCGGATATGAGCGTAAATGCCGTTCGTCACCAATGCCTGCTGCTCTTTGATCTGCACCACCGCTGACCAATTGCGTGCCAAATCGAAGTGCGCGCGCGCCAGGATAAGCAGGCACAGCAGGAACAAACCCGTGCCGATATAAATAAAGCCATGTGGCATGGAAAAATCGAAAACTGCCAGCCAATCCGTGCTCAGGTACACCAGCGGCAGCAGGATGGAAGTGATGAACCATAGCACCATCATCACGCCCGCCAGATAACCTTCCTTCTCAAAACGCTGGGCGGTCGTCAAGCGGTCGCGCGGACTGCTGGTGCGAATGTTCAGAATCAGCGCCGGGATGCGCACCAGATAGGCGGAAAAAGCCCCCACCAGATAGATGACAACCGGAATTTTAGATCCCATAGAACCTTACCGATAATTGAGAATCAGCATCTTTTCAATCACCATATCACCGCTCCTCGTCCAGATAGAACCGCCCGATGGTCTCGATATCGTCGCTGACAAAATCCGGCAAATTGGCATGCCCCAGCAGCTGGCGCACGGCCTGCATCTCGCCGGTATGGTACCAGTAGTGATAGATCACTCTTGAAAGCATGGTGCCGATGTTGAACGTCAGTTCTCTGCCTCCCACCAGCATGCACACCAGCAGGTCTTTCTCCTGCAGGTTTTCCAGGTAGGGTTCTGTTTTCCGCGTTACTTCCTCCCAGCAGGCTGCCATTTCTTTCAGTGAAGGCTGGCTGGCAGGCCCCTTGAAAGCGGTCAATTCGTTCAACTGTGGGAAGAGGGTGATGCCCTGCGCGCGCGTCAACCAGTAGTACTGTTCGTGCCAAGCCAAGTGCCCCACTATCCATCCGATGCTGTTGACCGGCAGCAATCGCTTGCTTCCATCCTGTTCGCTGACTCCCTGAAAGCCCTTGCGGAATTCCCCGCGCGTAAAATGCAATTGGTTGACAATGTTTAACATCCCTTTTCTCCCTTATAATTTTATTTCGCGTCACACTCTATTTTACTAAGGAAAAGGCATGCCCACCGCAGCGCAAATTCTGCAGCACAACAAGAAAGCCTGGGACCGCGAGGTGCAGAACGGCAATCCCTGGACCATCCCCGTCACCCCAGAGCAAATCGCCCGCGCCCGCCAAGGCGACTTTCAGCTGTTACTCACACCGCTGCACCCCATCCCGCCGGAATGGTACCCGCCCCTGCCGGGCTGCCGCGTGCTGTGCCTGGCCAGCGGTGGAGGTCAGCAGGCGCCTATCCTGGCGGCGGCAGGCGCGCGGGTGACCGTGCTGGATAACTCGCCTGCCCAACTGGACTGCGACCGCCG
>CAYVJI010000012.1:29131-31284 GCA_964451805.1 uncultured Pelolinea sp.
GCGCGCGGGTGACCGTGCTGGATAACTCGCCTGCCCAACTGGACTGCGACCGCCGCGTTGCGCGGCGCGAGCATCTGGATCTCGAGCTGGTTGAGGGGAATATGGCTGATCTCTCGGTTTTCTCCGACGGCAGCTTCGATTTTATCTTGCACCCCGTCTCAAATTGTTTCGTGCCGCATGTCAGGCCGGTCTGGAAAGAAGCCTTCCGCGCGCTGCGGGCAGGCGGCAGGCTGGCGGCCGGATTTCTCAACCCTCTGCAATACTGTTTTGATGGAGATCTAGCGCAGCAAGGCTTATTCCAGCTGCGGCACGCGATCCCGTACGCAGACCTGACCAGCCTCAGCCCGCAAGAGCGCCAGCGCCGCTACCCTGATGAACCGCTGGAGTTCGGTCACAGCCTGCAGGACCAGATCGGCGGGCAGCTGGCAGCCGGCTTCCACCTGATCGATTTCTACGAGGATATCAGCCCGGAAGACAAGCTCAGCGCTTTCATGCCGCTTTTCTTCGCCACGCTGGCGCTCAAACCGCCTGCGTGAATTTTCTTCTACCCTGTGCGCTTCTTCCAGGTGATTTCGTATCCCCTTGTGCGAAAGTTTGACTTTTGCGCGTGAATTCAATACACTAATATTCATGCTGGCTCGTGTTTTTTCCTGCGCCATTGTCGGGCTCGACGGGGTCATTGTGGAAGTGGAAGTGGATACTTCGCAAGGTCTGCCAGGCATCGATATCGTCGGTCTGCCGGATGCGGCTGTGCAGGAATCGCGGCAGCGCGTGCTGGCCGCCATCAAGAACGCCGGCTTCCCCTACCCGCGCAAACGCATGACCGTCAACCTGGCGCCCGCCTCAGTGCGCAAGGAAGGCCCTTCCTATGATCTGCCCATAGCGTTGGGAATGCTGGCCTGCATGGAGATGCTGCCGGCTGACGCCTTGGGCGAAGGTTTGGTGGTGGGCGAGCTTTCGCTGGATGGCAGCGTGCGCCATGTGCGCGGCGTGCTGCCCATGGCTGCCATCGCAAAGGAGCAGGGCTTCCGGCGCATCTTCGTCCCGCTTGCCGATGCCAGCGAAGCCGCGCTCATCCCTGACTTGGAGGTTGTGCCGGTCGAAACGCTAGCGGAGCTGGCCGGCTTTCTGCAGGACCCCGCCCGCATGCCCATCCAGCCGCACACCCGCTTCGAGGGCGGCGAAGCCTGGGCGCTGACCGATTTCCGCGAGGTGAAAGGGCAGGAACACGTCAAGCGCTCGCTGGAAGTGGCGGCCGCCGGCGGGCATAATCTGCTGATGATCGGGCCGCCGGGCGCCGGCAAGACCCTGTTGGCGCGCGCCCTGCCCGCCATCCTGCCTGCCATGACCATCGATGAATCGCTGGATGTCACCCGCATCTATTCTATTTCCGACCTGCTGCCGCCCGATTTGCCCCTCATCCGCACGCGCCCCTTCCGCGCGCCGCACCACACTATCTCGCATGCCGGTCTGGTGGGCGGCGGCAACTGGCCGCACCCGGGCGAGGTCTCGCTAGCGCACCGCGGCGTGCTGTTTCTGGATG
The DNA here is from genome assembly GCA_964451805.1 of uncultured Pelolinea sp. Lineage (GTDB taxonomy): Bacteria > Chloroflexota > Anaerolineae > Anaerolineales > Anaerolineaceae > Pelolinea. The sequence goes on from CAYVJI010000012.1 coordinate 30,675, forward strand.
AGCTGCCCGAATTCGGCAAGCATGTGCTGGAGGTGCTGCGCCAGCCGCTGGAGGACAAGCATGTCACCATCAGCCGCGCGCGCGGCTCGCTCACCTTTCCCGCCAACTTCCAGTTGGTGGCAGCCATGAACCCCTGCCCGTGCGGTTATTACGGCGACCCACAGAAGCCCTGCACCTGCTCGCAGGCTTCCATTACCATCTACCAGAAGCGCATCTCTGGCCCGCTGATGGACCGCATCGACATGCACGTGCAGGTGCCGCGCGTGGATTACGACAAGCTCAGCGACCAGCGCTATGGCGAGCCCTCCTCCGCCATCCAGCAGCGCGTGGAGAGCGCGCGCGAGATCCAGCGCCAGCGCTTCAGCCAGGGCGGCGAAGCCGCAGCGGGTGTGCTGTGCAACGCCGACATGCGCAATGCCGATATCCGCAAATACTGCCGCCTGGATGAGACCTGCCAGAACCTGCTGCGCGCCGCCATGCAGCAGATGCACCTCTCCGCGCGCGCCTATCACCGCCTGCTCAAGCTGGCGCGCAGCATCGCCGATCTGGCCGGCGCCGAGCAGGTCGACAGCACCCATCTGGCCGAAGCGCTGCAGTACCGCCCGCAGGT
>CAYVJI010000013.1:0-30625 GCA_964451805.1 uncultured Pelolinea sp.
CTGGAATACGCGCTGCTGAAGCTGCTCAATCCAGGATACCGCATTGAAGCCTGGACGCCGGTCAACAGCCTGACATGGGGCAAGGCAATGGCTTGGGACCTGCGCGGCAACATGGAAGAGGAGATCGAACGCGCAGTACTGTTGAAGACGCTGACCGCTGAGCAGCTGGACGAGCTTTTTCCTGCCTACCCTGACGACCATCCAGTGATCGTGAAGACGCTGGAAGATGTTGAGGCTGCTGCAGTTGACCCCTCAAAAACCGCAGCATATTCCGTACCCGAGCCGCTATTAGACCAGCTCGCCAGGAACATTGCCCTGCTGGATCCGCTGCTGGGCGCGTGGGGGGATGGCATCGGTTCCAATTCATGGGTGGTCTCAGGCAGCCTGACCGCCAGCGGCAAGCCTCTGCTGGCGAATGATCCGCACTTGAGCATTCAAATGCCCTCTATCTGGTTCCAGGTGGGGATGCACTGCCAGCCAAAAACAGAAGAATGCCCTTATGAAATGGCAGGCTTTTCTTTCGCGGGCGTGCCCGGCGTGGTGATCGGGCACAATGACCGCATTGCCTGGGGATTCACCAATGCCGGTCCGGATGTGATGGATCTGTACATCGAAAAGGTCAATCCGCAGAACCCCGACCAATACGAAGTCAATGGAAAATGGGAGGACTTTACAACGCGCGAGGAGACGATTCAGATCAGCGGAGCAGAATCCATGACGTTAAAGGTACGCAGCACGCGCCACGGGCCGGTCGTCTCGGACACATTCGCACCATTGATGGATCAAGGCTATCCAGAAGATAAAGATTTCATCCCATTTCGGGAGAGCGCCGGGATCGAGCTGCCGGAGCAGTACGTCATTGCCCTCAAATGGACCGCCCTTTCACCCTCTACGCCCTTTGAGGCTGTATGGGGTTTTGATAAAGCCCGCAACTGGGAGGAATTCCGCGCGGCGGCCAGTAAGTTTTATGTGCCCGCCCAGAACCTGATCTACGCGGATGTGGAGGGCAACATCGGCTACCAAATGCCGGGCAAAATCCCTTTGCGTGTAGCGGGCGATGGACGCCTGCCGGTGCCGGGCTGGACGGATGAGCATGAGTGGGTAGGTTACATCCCATTTGATGAACTGCCCTCCAGCTTCAATCCAGAAGAAGGCTTTCTGGTCACTGCCAACAACCAGACGCACCCGCGAGATTATGCCCACTTCATTTCCAGCGACTGGGATTACGGATTTCGCGCCCAGCGCATTGTTGAAATGCTCAACAGCGCCGGAGGCAGGATTGACGCCGCTGTATTCCAAGAGATGCAGGGTGACACATTTGATTCTAATGGCGAATTTTTCATTCCGATTTTGGCACAGACGCTGGGGGATGATTTGACGAAAACAGAGGCGGCGGCTTTGGATATACTGCAAGGTTGGGATTTCGAGGCGAATGCAGATTCTGCTGGAGCAGCAATTTTTGAGGTCTTCTGGCGGCAGCTGTTGCAGAACACATTTCATGACGATTTACCGGAAGCATACTGGCCAGAGGGCGGTTCGCGCTGGAACCAGGTCATGCGCGGGCTCGCGCCCGACAGCCCCTGGTGGGATGATGCTGCCACCAGCGATAGGGTTGAAACCCGCGCAGATATTATCCAGAAATCCTTCCAAGGAACTGTGCGTGAACTGAGCAAGCTGCAGGGCAAGCAGCCGGAGGAATGGCGCTGGGGAGCCTTGCATGCCGCCACTTTTCGCAATCAAACCTTGGGAGAATCAGGCATCGACCTCATTGAGAGGCTGTTCAACCGCGGACCATACCAAGTCAGCGGAGGCGAGGCGATTGTGAACGCGACTGGCTGGACGACGACGGAAGGCTATCAAGTGGACTGGCTGCCCTCCATGCGCATGATCGTTGACCTGAGCGATCTGAATGCATCGCTCAGCGTGCATACCACCGGACAATCCGGGCATGCCTACCACCCGCACTATGACGATATGGTATTACTGTGGAAAGATATCCAGTATTACCCGATGTGGTGGGAGCGAGCGGTAATTGAACAGAATGCGGAAAGCCGGGTGGTGCTGATGCCTTAGACTACTGTAGAGCATCGGTTTTATGTGAAGATTGTTTTTGCGTGAGCTGATTCAGGTTTTGATTATCTTATTGGGGAAAGATTCTTTAATTATAGTTTTTTTGAAAGGATTGGAGAGATATATCCAATTTCATGGCAAAAAAAGTAAATAGAATATCGACTAAATCTGATTATATAATCGAAGCATGACCGTTAGATATACGCATACCAATATCGTCAGCAAGGATTGGAAGAGCTTGGCCAGCTTTTATATTGAAGTTTTTGGCTGCGAGCCGCTGCTGCCTGAACGCGATCTGGCGGGGGAGTGGCTGGCGAAGGGCACCGGCTTGGAGAACCCGCACCTGAGAGGGCAGCACCTGCGGCTGCCCGGCTATGGAGCCGAGGGACCCACATTGGAGATTTTTCAATATGATGACCTGCTGGAACGCTGCCTGCCGATCGCAGCCAACCGGCTGGGTTTGGGGCATCTGGCGTTTGAGGTGCAAAACGTGGCGCATGTGCTTGAGGTAGTGCTGATGCATGGCGGTCAGGCGCTTGGCGAGCTGGTGGAAAAGGAAATTGAGGGTGTGGGCAGGCTGGCTTTTGTGTATGCCACAGATCCTGAAGGAAATATCTTAGAGATTCAAAGCTGGCATAAGCATGCTTCTGAGTAATACCTTTTAGGAAGAGGTATAAATAGTTTTCTTTCAGATTAGAAATCTTGAGCTTTTAAGATCCGATCGAAAGATTTACCTCAAATAATTCCTGCCTTCTTGGCCAGCGTCAAGGCGCCGCGGATGCTGAGCGCGTCGATCTCAGCCGGTTCAGAGATTACATCCACCGCGCAGGCGTTGCCACCCAGCGAGCTGCGCAGCAAATGCGCATACACGCCGCAGCGCCCCGGCTGCCCGATCAGGAGGTAATTCCGGCAGGCTGTTCCCACGATCTTTTCTACGGATGGCAGCGCGCGCATATCCTCGGCTGCCAGCAGAGATTCTGCCATTAAGCGGCGTTCGCGGAGGGGGGCATGCAGCAGCGTATCCTGAAAGCGCACCAGCAGCAAACTGCGCAGGAATCCCGCGTCCTCAATCTGACGGCGGGCGTTTTCAACAATCTCCGCATCGAAGTATTGCCCCTCCTCCTCCCCCTCAGTTTGAAGTGATTTGCCAAGGATGGTTTCTTTGAGAATGGCTTGGTACAACTGCCCCGAAAGGGTGGTGACGCTGCCCAGAATTGTGCCGTGTGCATCCATGGGGATGAATTTGGTGTGCGATGACAATACAATAGCGCATGCGGGCAGTTTGAACCTGGAATCTTTCATCAAGCCAACCATCTGGGTTTCCTCGCCGCGCATGAAATCCAACGAACCGATATCCTGCAAGCGGACGGCGTGCGGATCGAAGCGATTCTTGATGCCGCGAATGAAATTGACCGGTACGGATGCGGGAAACACAGCCGCATCGGCATAAGGCTGTAGGCTGCCAGCCAGCTCGTCAATCGTACAGGGCGCCCACAGATGCGGGATTTCCACCAAACCGATTTCGGAAGAGATCATACCGGATGCCAGAATACAGTGGATATCCGAAGCCTGGAGCTGGGTTTCCTGCAGGGCGCGTTCAAAGAGGGCGCGCAAACCAGCTTTGAGGTTCTGGCTGCTGCCGGATGTGGCCGTATCGCGCACGCCCACATTGGCGCTGGCGCGAAATTGCAGGTTTGCATTTTCATCTACGATGTAGATGCGCGTGTTGCTCGTGCCGCAGTCAATGGTAGCGATGTTCATCTGTTGTCCCTGTCTTCCTGCAAGGAATTTTTCTTATGCCAATAACAAGCGTATGTTATGCTGATTAAAGAAATCAACAAACTCAGGCGGCGGTGTGGCGTCGGTAATGATCGTATCAATGGATTGCAGATCTCCTATCTTATTGTGGTAGCACTTGGCAAATTTAGAATGATCGGCTATCACGATCGGATGGTCGGAATGCTCGATCATGATGGATACGGTCAGGGCGGACAATTGACTTTTAATGGACAACCCTTCCGTCAAGCTGATTCCCGAGACACCGATGACACCTACATCGAAATAGTTGGACAGCAAGACCTTTTCAGCTACCAGACCATCCAAGGTATAAAAATCACCATGCACATCTCCCCCGGTGCAGGTGATCCTGTAATTGATTTTGTGCGCCAGCTCGTAGCACACCTCGATGGAGTTGGTGAAAATAGTTAGTTTTTTATCATATCTGGCGAGCGCTTTAGCTACAAAGCGGGCAGTGCTACCGGAGCCGATGACGACAGAGCTTCCTTCTTTAATGATCTTCGCGGCTTTCATGCCAATGCGGTTCTTTTCGATGATATGATCCGATTCTTCCTTGAACAAAAAATCGTTCTTGGTCTGACTTTTCAAACGTATGCCGCCATGGTAACGTTCAATGATCTTTTTCCGGTTTAATTCCTCAACATCGCGGCGGATGGTCCATTCTGATACTTCCAATTCTGCTGCCATCTCTTTAATCGAGATGGAATCTGAAATTTCCAAAAGATGCAGGATATGATCCTGGCGGTTGATTGTTCGGGAGTTTTTCATTAACAGGAATCCTCACCTTAAGTCATCAAAATTGCTCATTTGAGCAATATTATAATTGATTTGCACGCATCAATCGATTATCCTAAGAGCGCAATCTTGAAGGTTTTATTTTTAGAAAATGCCTAAAGAAGGTGCTCATATCAATAATCTAAAAGATGCTCTGCCTGCTGAGCAGATCAGTTTGAATGTCAACGCCGAGCATTGGCGCAATGCCATACGGGAAGCAGGTAATTTGCTGCTGCATGCAGGGGCGATCACCAGCGAGTATATTGACGCGATGATCCAGACCGCCAATGAACTGGGACCATATATTGTGATAGCAAAAGGAATAGCCATGCCGCACGCCTCGCCGAACGCCGGTGTGAAAAGGACCGCTTTATCGCTGGTCAAACTGGCGACCCCCGTGGAATTCGGCAACCCGGATAATGATCCGGTTGAGATCGTGATTGGATTGGCGGCGATTGATGGCAAGACGCATGTGAATACCATGCGCGCTCTGGCGGAACTGATGATCGATAAAGAGCGGATGGCGCGGCTCTTCAGGGCACAGACAAAAAATGAAATTATGGAAATTCTCACACAGGAGTAGTGGAAGGATCGATGCAGGAAATTAAGACAATGCTGGAAGTGGACATTCTGGTTGTTGGGGGCGGAGCGGCGGGCAGCCTGGCGGCGATCTCCGCGGCTCGCAGGGGCAAGAGCGTATTATTGATCGAGGCGATGGGCGCGCTGGGCGGGAGCCGCACCTGGATGGGTGTGGATTCCTTCAACGGCATCTACAGCCCGGGCGAAAAAACCTACCAGTTGGTTGGGGGCATCAGTTTTGAAGTGGCGGATAAATTGCTGGCACAAGAGGCAGCTTTCTTGCGGCAGAACACCTTCGGATCAGGTCCGGTTGTGACCTATGCGATGGAAAAACTGAAAATCCTGTATGAAGATATGGTCACGCAGGCTGGCGGGAAATTGCTGTTCTACACCAGCGCAGCGGACCTTGAATGCCAGGATGGCGCTATTCAAAGTGTGATCATCTTCAACAAAGCGGGATTAAACCGCGTAAAAGCTAAGATCGTGATCGATGCCAGCGGTGATTTGGATATAGGCGCGAAGGCAGGCGAAGATTTTGAACTGGCGGGTGAGAACGGTAGCCCGGTGCAGTCTCTGACGACGGTTTTCTATATGGCCAATGTGGATAATGAGAAAGCTTTTTCACTCTCTCAGGGTGAGCGCACCAGCATTATGCAAAAAGCGCACGAGAGCGGCAAATACAAACTAACCCGCATCGGCGGGTCTATTCACCCAACACCCAACCCTGGCTTTGTGCATGCAAACCTGACCCGCGTTCCGAATGTGAATGCGGTGGATCCATTTGCTTTAACCGCAGCCGAGATCGAAGGGCGCAAACAGGTTCAGGAATACGCTCGTTTTTTAATCAACGAATATCCGGGATTTGAGAATGCCTACCTGGCAGCCACAGCCTGCAGCATCGGAGTACGCGAGACGCGCCGCTTGAAGGGGCAATACACCCTCAGCGGTGATGATGTTCGGCAGGGGGCGAAGTTTGAGGATGCGGTGGCGTGCTGTTCCGCACCGATTGAAGATCATGTTGCCGGCAAGAATGTCAAGTGGCAGTATTTGGACTCTGGAGATTATTACCAGATTCCCTATCGGTCACTGCTTCCGCTCAAGACAAAGAATTTGATCGTGGCTGGGCGCTGCCTGAGCGCTACCCATGACGGGCAGGCTTCGGCGCGCAATTCTGCCCAATGCATGGCGATGGGAGAAGCGGCGGGTTTGGCTGCGGCATTGTGCGAGGAAAAGGGCGTTCTGCCTGCGGATTTGGACAGAGAGCTTCTAAAGAAAGCATTGCTTGATCAGGGTGTATTGCTTGCCCCAATTGAGGTTGATTTGAAAGGATTACAGCAGTGAACAAGGTTAGGACGGTCTTGGGTGATATTCCCACAGATGATCTGGGTTTCACGGACGCGCATGAACACCTTATCATCGATCGCGATTACGTATTGATGCTCAATCCAGATTACAGGCTAGACAGTGTTGAAAAGACGTCACAGGAAGTGCAATCGTTTATGGATGCCGGCGGCAAATCATTTGTGGAAATGACCTGCCTGGCATTTGGACGCAGCGCCAAGAAGATGATCGAAGTCTCCAAGCGCACCGGAGCGCACATCATTGCAGCGACCGGTTTTCATCGTCCCAATTTCTATATGGACAGCCATTGGCGTTTTTTCTATTCTGTTGAACAATTGGCCGGCATTTTGATCGAAGAAATTGAACAAGGCATGGATGAGAACCAATACAACGGACCGATTCTCGACCGCACCACCGCCAAGGCGGGTGCGATCAAGATTGCCACGGGGTATTATGCCATCAAGGCCGAAGATGTGGTGACGATGGAAGCCGCAGCAATGGCGCACAAGGAAACCGGCGTGCCCATCATCACGCATACGGATGGCGGGACGCTGGGGTTGGAGCAGGTGGAGCTGCTGGGTTCGTATGGCGTGGCGCCGCAAAATATCATTGTCGGTCATTATGACCGCAACCCCGATTTTTACCTGCACAAAGAACTGGCCCAAACCGGATGCTATCTGGAATACGATACTCCCAGCCGGCGTAAGTATTTTCCAGAAGCCAATTTTGTTGATCTGGTCAGAAAGATGGTAGAAGCGGGTTTTGGAAAGCAGATCTTGTGGGGCGGGGATCTATCCCGGCGCAGTTATCAAACAGCCTATGGCGGGCAGCCGGGTTTGGCATATATCCTAACCAAGTTCATCCCACGGCTGCGGGCAGAGGGTTTTAGCGATGACATTATCAATGATATTTTTATTCATAACCCCTCGCGCGCGCTGTGTGTTAATAAAAACTAAAACCAGGAGAGAAAAACATGGCAAAGAAGATGAAAATCGTTACAGTGTGCGGGTGCGGTTTGGGCAGCAGCCTGATGGCTAAAGCAGTCATTGAGAAGATCATCAAAGAATTCGGCGTCACTGCATCCATTGAAGCCAGCGACGCGGGAACCGCCAAGGGGTACGTTTCTGACATGATCGTAACAACCACCATGCTCAAACCGCGCGTGGGCGAAATTCCCGGCACTCCAGTGGTGGCAGTCAAATCTTTTATGAATGAGGATGAATTGCGTGAAGTCATGCGCCCGCATGTGGAAGAATTCAAGAAAAAATACAACTTATAGTTGAAGCGGCTTTGACCTCTCGCAATTCAATTGTCAAAAATCCTTAGGTTTTTCATGTTGAAAAAGGAAGGAGGCGCCTATCGAAATAACTCACAATTTGGTTGATCGTCTTTTCACCTGTTAAAAATTATGAAATGGAGATAAAAATGGACGTTATAAATTTCTTGATTAATGAGATTTTCATTGAAGCGCCTGTATTCCTGGGTCTAGTTGCCCTGATCGGTTTGGTGCTTCAAAAAAAATCTGGCGCGGATGTCCTTGAAGGAACCATCAAGACGGTTGTGGGTATCGTGATCCTGAATTCCGGTATCAACGTCTTCTTGGGCTCCCTGATTCCGCTGACCACGCTGCTGAACAGCTCCTTTGGAATCACCGGCGTTCTGCCGGACTGCTTTGGCCCCTTCGGCGTTGCCATGCAGACCTATGGTGTTGAAATTCCGATGGCTTTTGTGATCGCCTTCGTGCTGCACCTGCTGCTGGTTCGCATCCTGCCTTTCAAAGCCACCAAGAACGTTTTCCTGACCGGCCACATTATGCTCTTCAATGCATCCATCATGCTGTTGGTCGGGCGCTCGGCTTTGGGATTGACCGGTGGTGCGCAAATTGCTTTCTCGGCGATTATGACAGCTCTATTCTGGACCTTCATGCCCGCCATCGCGCGCCCATTCTCGGACCCGGTGACCGAAAAACGCTTCACCCTGGGTCATCTGCAGACCATGGACCTGCCGGTTGGCAAGTGGTTCGGTGGTTTGGTCAAATCGAAACGCGCGGATGAGTTGGAACTGCCCGGTATCTTTAACCTGTTCTCAGACTATACAGTGCTGCTGTGCGTCTTGATCCCGGTCATTTACATTCTGATCGGTGTGGCAGCAGGCCAAGAAGCTGTGGCAGCGCTCTCGGGCGGTAAGAACTGGATCGTATGGCTGGTTCTGCAGGGCTTTGGCTTCGCAGCCGGTATCGCGGTCGTGCTATACGGTGTGCGCATGTTCCTGGCAGCCATGATCCCTGCGTTTGAGGGTATCAGCCAGAAACTGCTGCCCGGTACGCAGCCCGCTTTGGATTCACCCGTTTTCTTCCAGTACTCCCCCGCAGGTAGCATGCTGGGGTTCGTCTCCTGCTTTGTTACCATGGTGATCTTCACGGTAGTGCAAATTGCCATCGGCAGCCCGATCGTCATCTTCCCAGGCCCGATCTTCTTCTTCTTTGACGGCGCCCTGGCGGGTGTGTTCGGTGACATCCATGGCGGTTGGGTAGGCGCGATCATCGCAGGTGCCGTGATTGCCATTGTCATTAATGTGGCTGCCCTGCTGACCTATCCATTCCAGGCTGAGTTCTTCGCCGGCACCGGTTTGATGTTTGGCGGTGGTGACTACTTGATTTGGGCGCCAGTATTCTGGCTACTCAAGCTTGTAGGCGGCGCGCTGGGATTGGGTGCTTAATCCCAATCTGTAGCCAGAACAATTTCTCTGGATCGAATGAATCCGGAAAATTGCCCAGAACAACAGGAATTTTCCGGATTCTCTTAAATTGAACGATATGCTTGAACAATTATTGAAGAAAAAAAGCACTCCCAAATACTATAATCTGCTTGGTGTTCCCGTAAAAGCTGCTCAGAAGAATCTAGCTCATCTGGCTGTTTATGATTGGGCGGATGAAGAATTTGGCAGCGGTGTGGTGCTGGATATGGGCAGTGAATTCGGTTTTGGTTTGCAGCGTCTGAAAAAAAAAGGGCGCTGCGTGATTGGATTGGATAACCAGCATGCCGCGCTTCGATTTTCAAAAAATCGCAATTATTCCTTCATTGATTTTTTTCATATTTGCGCAGATTGCTTGGCAGTGCCATTGGCCGCTGAAACCTGCGCCGGTATTTGTTTGGTAAACGTGTTGCATTTGGCAGCAGATCCGCATTTTCTGCTGGAAGAATGCAGGCGGATCCTGCTGAGCACTGGAGCTCTGCTGGTCACAATCCCAACCGATTTCAATCTGCCAGAAGCATGGCGCAGCCCTTCTGAGGTTGAATACCTGACAGGCTTGCTGAGAACTTCTTTTTTAAAAATCATTTTCCCGCAGGCATTGAATAATCCGCTGGCGAATGCTCCAAAATTACACGAAATTCCATCCAGACCAAGTCTGTTGACCGCGGTCTGTTATAAGAACTGAAGTAAGAAAGGAAAGCTATGGCATATACTCACGATCTTTACAACCGGTTTATCGAAAGCGGCATCATGGCGATTTTACGCGCGGATGATCCCAAAAACATCATTCCAGCGCTGGAAACGCTGGTCGAAAACGGGATTGACACAGTGGAAATTTCATTGGTTGTCCCGAACGCTGTAGATATTCTGAAAGAGGTACACGAATCACTGGGTTCCAAGATCCTTTTAGGAGCCGGTACGGTGCTGGAAGCGGAATCGGCACGGGCAGCCATTTTGGCTGGCGTGGATTTTGTCATTTCACCGCTGCTGTCTCTGGATGTCGTGAAGATTTCCAAACGCTATGGAAAAATGACCTTTGCGGGGGCATTCACTGCCACGGAAGCCATGCTGGCTTGGGAAAACGGCAGTGATGCAGTGAAGATCTTCCCGGCCATGCCGGCCGGGCCAGAGTACATCAAAGCGCTGCATGCTCCTCTGCCGCAAATCCCGCTGATCCCGGTGGGCGGAGTTTCACTGGATAACATGGAAGCATTCATGGATGCCGGCTGCGTTGCGGTGGCAGCCAGTAGCAGCCTGGTGAGCAGCAGCATGATCAAAGAAGGCAGGCTGGATGAGATCCGGCAGAATGCGCAGCGATGGGTGGCGGAAATGCGGCGCATCCGAGAAAAGGGAAACAACTGATGAAAAGGAAAGAAATGCAACTGCAGGGAATAATTCCTCCAATCTTGACCCCATTTGATGAAAAGGGTGAGATCGATCTAGTAATAATGAAAGTTTTTGCAGAGTTCCTAAGACCGCACGTGCAGGGTTTTTACGTTTGCGGCAGCTATGGCTCAGGTGTGTTGATGAACGTAGAGGAAAGAAAGCGGGTGTTTGAAGCATTATCAACCTATGCAGAAGGCAGCTTTCAATTGATCGCGCATGTGGGCGCAACCAGTCTGCGCGACAGCCTTGACCTGGCAAAACATGCCGAAGCGCATGGCGCCATTGCAGTAGCGGCAGTGCCTCCCTTCTACTTCCGCTATAACGACGAGAGCCTGTTTGCGTTCTTCAAAGACTTGATTGAGGGAGTTTCTATCCCGGTGTATTTGTATGATAACCCGGGCGCAACCGGCAACCCGGTATCTGTTGACCTGATTAAAAGGCTGGCCGAGGTCGGGCTGCAGGGCGTCAAAGACAGCACTTTCGATATCGGCAAGACATATATGGTCATGCGTCAGGTAAAGAAGGAAGGATTCGACGTGGTGATCGGTTCCGAAAGCCTATTCCTACCGGCTTACATGCAGGGCGCGCGCGCTTGCATTTCCGGTTTAGCCAATGCCATGCCTGAATTGATGCAAAGCCTCTACCAGGCTGCAGAGCATGGTGACTTCAAGAAAGCGGCAGAGCTGCAGCGCGAGGTGCTGGAAATGTGGGATATCCTGCATTACGGGCCTTCCACCGCAACAGCGTATGCCATGCTGAAAGCCAGGGGTGTTGACGCTGGCATTCCGCGCAGGCCTTTTTTACCGGTTGAGGGCAAACTGTACGACAAAGTGGCATCGGCAATGCAGGCTAGCCAGGCAATCTGGAAACTTTAATGTGATTTGAGGACGATTTTTACATCATGATGCTGCGATTAGACCACAGCCAACGCAATATTCAAGCAGTCCTGTTTGATATGGACGGCGTGCTGGTGGACTCTATCCCCCTGCATATACGATCCTGGAACCAGGTTCTCAGTGATTGCCATCTGCCGGTATTCGAAGAAAAGCTGTATTTTTCTACTTTAGGACATACCAACCTGGATATGCTGGAATCGTATTGCATTGCCAAACAGATCACACTTTCGGAGCGTCAAATCAACGATATCCTCATAAAGAAAGAAGCCGCCTTTCGCGAGAACATCCGTATGGAAGCGAAAGCAACACCTGGCGTGATGGATTGGTTGGCGTATTTCAAGCAGCAAGGCATCCTGTGCGGGGTGGCATCTTCAGGAACGATGGCAAATATCACCTGCATCCTATCCCAGCTGCAGATGGCGGATTTTTTTGCTGTCATCCTCTCCGGCATGAATTTTCCCCTCAGCAAACCCGATCCTTTCATTTTTAATGCCGCGGCGGCGGCATTGGGTGTGCCCGCACCAGCATGCCTGGTGATAGAGGACGCACCCGCCGGAATAGAAGCGGCTCAACGGGCCGGCATGCTGTGTTGTGCAATTGCGACTTCTTATCCCAAGTGCTTGCTGGATGGCGCCGACCTGATGCTGGATTCACTGGCGGAAGATAGCCCGCAAAACCTATTTATTAAAGAGGAAGAAAAAAGATGAACGCTGTTTTAGTAAGATTTCTGGTTGTGATAGCCGGTCTATCACTATTGATTTTCCTGTTTGCCCGTCTTGCACCGAAAAGCTGGATCAAACGCATGCATGCGATTGTCACCTGGTTGATCGAAATCACCTTCCTTTACTTTGTTAATATTTTGATCTTTATCAAACCTTGGAAAGAACACAAGCAGAAAGTGGCTTTGTTTGTGTGGTTGTTTTTTGTATTCCTGGTTGGCAGATATTTAGTTATGGAGCAGCCGCTGATCACAGAGATCCAATCTCCGTACATTCCATTTATTGGGTATATCTACTTCGTCAGCTTGCTGTATCTGGTCAAATTTGTCTTTGAATTTACCGTAAAAGATCTGCACACTGCAGAATAACATAAGGCAAGGAGAGGATTTTGCAATGAAAAAACTTGATGAGAGAATACAAAAAGTCCTGGCAAAAGGCGAAAAAGTGCTGGTATCCGGAGTACCGGTGGGTTACCCCAATTTAGACGAGACCCGCAAACTGGTTGAGGTGTACATAAGCTCGGGGATGGATGTGGTTGAGTTCTCCATGCCCACACGCAATCCATACATTGACACGCAGACCATCGCGGATTCGAATGTGAAAGCTTTGGATCTGGAATCAGACTTGGAGCGCTATTTTAAGACGCTGCATGCCGTGCGGCGCGATTTCCCGGATGAGCCATTCTATATGATGGCGTATGCTGACTTGATCAGCCAATTCGGATTAAAGAACTTCGTACAACAATTGGTGGAGCTGGAGATCGATGGCGTGGAACTGCCGGATAAGGACGAAATGGTGCCGGAACTGGCAGCTGAAATGGAAGCGCTGTTTGATCAGCATGGGATTTACCGCATCTATATCCTGCACCATCCTTTCGATAAAAAATTCTTTGAAACAATCAAGGATAAAGCAGAAGGATTTGTGATTCTGCAAGCCATCGCTGATGGAAATGGAAACCGCCCGAGAGTGGACCTAAGAAACAAGGATTTAATTAAAACGGTTAGAGCAGGCACAGATGTACCGGTCATTCTGGGGTACGGCATCAAGAACGCTGAGCGGGTCAAGGAAGCGGTGGCGTTAGGCGCGGATGGGGTGCTGGTTGGAACTTCAATGGTGGAATATATCAACCAGGGTGACCACGCTCGTTTTTCACAATTCATCCGTGGCTTGAAAGATGCCACCATACCGAAGGAATGATTCCAAAAAATTTTATTAAGATATTCGTTATTTTAAGCAACAATCTGATACTTCATCGGGTTGTTGCATTTTGATCGATCGTTTTTTTTGCGGCTCACTGCGAAATTCTCTTAACCAAAAAACTACCTATAGGATGTGGTATGAGAATGTTCGGGAAAAACGGGTTCTGTGGTTAAAAGATCACATCCATGTGCAGGATATGGGCGATATGCCCCAGCAGGCGGTCAATATCGAGCGGTTTGATGAGCGTGATCAGGGCGCCTTCCTTGATGCCCTGCAGGATGAGTTCGTCATCGGAATAAGCGGTCATTAAGATAAAGGGCAAGCCTGGCTGGATAGCCTTGATGGCGACCAGCAGTTCGACACCATTCATACTTTCCATCTTGATGTCAGAAAGCACGCAGCTGTAGCTTTGATTGTGGATCATCTCGAGCGCATTTGGCCCCGAATCAGCCGTATCCACCTCAAAGCCTTTGATGGTGAAAATATCCGCCAGGGTGCGGGCGTTCAACGGGTCATCATCCACAACCAACAGGCGATGCTTACCGGGCATTTTCACCCTCCGCTGTTGGCAGAATCATGGTGAACGTGCTGCCCTGGTTTGGCTGGCTCTCCACTTGGATGCTGCCGCCATTGGCTTCCATTAATTTTTTGGATATGGGTAATCCCAAACCGATGCCGGTGGTTTTGGTGGTGAACAAAGGTGTGAATAGCTTTTCTAAATGCTCAGGAAGAATCCCCTCGCCGCTATCTTTGATTGAAAGATGGACAAATTCTCCTTTTTTCTGCGCATTAATATACAAGTTACCGCCTTTTAGCATGGCCTGGCAGGCATTGCTGAGCAGGTTGATCAGAACCTGTTCAACATGCTGCGGATCGGCAAAGATGGGAGGCAGCGTCTGCTTAAGATTGGATTTGACCCGCACGTTTTTTGGAGCAGGGTTCTGCTTTAACAACTTCGCGACCAAATCTGGAAGGTCAACCTGTGTTTTCTTGGTTCCCGGTTCGCGCGCGAAATTGAGCAGGTCGGAGATGATCTTGTTGGAGCGCTGCACCTGAGAGGCGATCATGCGGGTGTATTCATGCTTCTGGACCTCTTCCGGAGAAAATGACGCTTCCAGGATATAAATGACGTTGCTGATCACTCCCAGCGGGTTGCGCAATTCGTGCCCCACGCTGCCCGCTAGCTGCCCTAAGGTAGCCAGCCTTTCTTTAATGAGCAATTCCTGCTGGGCTTGTTCCAATTCACGGGTGCGCTCTGCCACCATTTCCTCCAAATGGTCAGAGTATTCCTGCAGGGCAATTGCGGCTTGTTTGCGATCGGTAATGTCCCTGACAATGGCAAGAATACAATTCTTTTCCCCATACTGGATCATTGTGCTTGCGATCTCGATTGGATAGACTGTATTATCCTTCCGTATGTGTTCCGCTTCAAAGATCTGTGTATTTCCAACCCGCCACTGCTTCCATTGAGATAAAACCTCACTCTTGGTTGAGATTACTCTTGATTCGCGCGGATGAAGATCAAACACGCTCATTTGCAACAGTTCATCACGCGAATATCCCGATTGGAGACAGGCTTTCTGGTTGATGTCGAGGATTTTTCCGTTCAGCTCATGCAGATAAATGCCATCAATGGATTGGTCAAATAACGTTCTATACCTCTCTTCACTGGTGACCAGCGCCTCCAGGGTCTCGCGCTGCTGCAAGACTTTCTGTACGGCATCCATCAATAAAGAAAGGTGCATGATATTTATTTCAGAATAATCACTTTCTTTATCAGCCAATCCAACGACCGCTTCAATTTTTTTATCGATCATTACCGGGATGGTAAGCGATCTTTTGATTGGACAATTCTTTTTCGAATTTTCATTCATCACGATGATTTTGCGTTGCCGAATAGTCTCTAGCAACAATCCTGCCTTTTCAAGCTGATGAATTGCTTTAGGTACATTAAGGTTGCATCGTTTTTCATCATTGCGGATCCAGGAGTTCAATGTGAACTGCTGGGTTTCTTCTTCGTAAAAATAAACATATCCAAATAGGCTTCCCGTGAGCTTTATGCCCTGTTCGAGCGAAAAATCTATAAAATCCTGAATATTTTCCGATTGATATTGCAGAATCTTGGTCAGTGTATTCAGATATTCATTGTTCGCAAGGATTTCCGCTTCGGTTTGCTTGCGGTCACTGATATCGCGACAGATGCAAAAGATCAATTTCTGACCTTCAAAGGTAGCAGCGTTCGTGCTGATATCAACATCGATCAAAGATCCATCTTTTCGCCTATGCTGGGTTTCGAAAAAATCTCCTTTTTCATCCACATCGCGGATCATTTCTTTTAAAGAACTCTTTGAGATTCTGGCATCCCAATCCCAGAGTTGTAATTTATAGATTTCTTCATGCGAGTATCCCAGCATTTGGGCAAAACGATGATTTGCTTCATACACCTCACCCTCTTGGTTGAGGATGACAATGCCATCCCTGGATTGATCCATGAGGATCCTGCGGCGGGCGGCTTCATTGGTGGATTTGCGCTCGGCGGCTTTGCGGTCGCTGATATCTCTGAAGAATGCCATCGAACCATCTTTGCCCTGCCATTGGTAGGGGACAGCACTCACTTCTACGTCAAAAGGCGTGCCATCCATTTTTAAATAGATTTCTTCGAGGGTCGGGACTTTAAATTTTTCCCGGGTCAAGGTTTTAATGCGCTGTTGTATGATCTTGTGGTATTGCGGATCAAACCTTTCCAAAACCGGTTGCCCCAGCAGCTCTTCGGCGTTCTTTGCGCCGAAGAAGCGGACTGCTGCAGGATTGGCATAGATGATTTTCCCGTCAGTCTGGGCGAAGATGCCTTCTGGTGCGTTCTCGATCAACAAACGAAAGCGGGCTTCGCTTTCCTGAAGTGCGGCTTCAGCCTGGCGGTATGCGCTGATGTCGAAATCGCTGGCATAACGACCGATCAGCTGGCCTTGTTTGTCAAGCAGGGCTTGGCAATGGTGGTGCAGCCAGCGCACCTCCTCATTTTTCCTGAGGATGCGGTATTCCGCTTCATGCGTTTGCGCACCCGCGGTTTTCTTCCAGGCTGCTTTTGCGTGTTGTTTGATCTTGCCGCGATCTTGCGGGTGAACAATTGCGTCAATCAGATCAGGATCGTGTAGAAAATCTTCTGCGCGGTAACCGGTGATCAATTCGCAGGAAGGAGAGATGTGCTTGATGCTTCGATCGGATAAACGCAGGTATTCCATGCTGTAGGCGTACTTGCTCAGCGCAGCGGTTTGTTCCTTGAGACCTTGACTGATAATTTGTTCCTGTTCAACGGCTTCTTTCTTGCGGCGGAGCTCCTCTTCGCTGCGTGCCAATTCCCGTCCCTTTTTTTTCAGCGTCTTCAATGTTGTGAGGATCTGGTCAATTTCATGTGCAGGCTGGTTTTCACTGGCGAAATCCTCAGGCGGAATGTAAAAGAGATTTTCCAAAACAGATGATCCGTAAATAAGGATGGGATGGGTGCGCAGGATGCCTAAAATGATCTCGGGAGAGAAGCGCCAGCGGTCATATTGGCAGATGGCCAGTATTTTATTTTGGGTAAAAAGGTGATTCAATTTCGCCTCATATTCCAGCAGGCGCTCATTGCCGGGCTCATGGCCGGCTGCCCAGCTGTTCTCGCCGCTCACGCGCAGGGCAGAGTAACCTTGTGACAAAGCGCATTCGGTTTCCTGCTGCAGAAGCTGAAGCATGCGGTCGGGATCAAACTTGCCATTTCTCAGATGGGCTTCATGTTTGCTTAGGATGCTGAGAGCGCCGGTGCGGATGGCATCCTCCACCGGAATGCCCCCTTTGCGGAACGCCTTTTGGATCTGCGCTTGGCTTTGCTCGTCCAGGATGTACACGCATTTCTCCCCGCGTTCCAATCCGATTTTTAAAAAGGGAATAACCGCCTGGTACTGCTGGGCTCGGGTTTCATAGATCAGGCAGGCATGATCGTGGACCTTCAGCTTAGAAAATGCCTGAAACAACTCGGATGATTCGACCGTCAATTCTTTACCTCTTTGCGTAAAAAGCCAGTGCTAAAGGTTTTCGAAATCAAGCAGTTTATGATATCAGTATACAATATTTCAATTTCTGTCCGGCAAAAAAGATAATCCGATGAATGCATTGAAAAGGGGTGCCGGTCTATTGGCATACAGGCATCCTTTTAGGATCAATGGCTTTCAAGAGTAAACTCTAAAATATTATGGTTGCTTCTGAATTATGGAATCTCCTCGAGATAATAGGACGGTTTGATGGCAGATCCCTCGGCAGCAAACCCCGAACTGCCATCTGGCAGGCGCACCTTCCACCAGTTGTTGGCGCCGCTCAGGAATTCAGTGCAGATTGGCAGCCCAATGACGTCCAGCTGGGTGCCGGGTGGCATCATGCGGAGGATGTTATCTGCTACCTGCGGGCTGCGGCGCAGCGGCAACTCCACATTCACCACGCGTGCGCGGATGCCCGTACCGCTCAATTGAACGGGAAGCGCTTTGGGGCAGGCTGCGCTGAGCTCGGCAGCTGCTGCAGATTGCGCCTGCGTTTCAGGCTGCGCTGTTGATCCTTCCGAAGTTTCATCCTCGGGCTGCGTCTGCGCCTCAGATGCCCCTTCTTCCACTTCAGACTGCGCGGAGCCGGCGGAAGCTTCGGCTGCCAAATCAGCCAGCTGCTCCTGAGGCGGCGTTTCTTCGGACAACTGGACTGCAGCAGCGGGTATCTCCAGCGGTTGGATGGAGACGCGGCTAAACGCTAGCAGCAGCGCCAGCAATACCAGCAGCACGATCAGCTTGAAGCCATCATACGCTAAAAAGCGGGTGCCCATGGCTAACCTCCCTTGCGGCGGCTGCGCGCGGCTTTTTCTTTCACAAACTTTTTAGCCTGCTTTATGATTTCCTTCTCATCCGCCAAATTCTGCGCCTGCCCGATAATGCGACGCACGTCCTTTACTTTCATTTCCGCCAGCTGCTTGAAGGTAAAGATGCCGGCCTTGTTGAAGCGGTCTTCAATGACCGGACCAACGCCGCTGATCAGAATGAGCTCATCACCGCATGCTTTCATAAGCGCCTTGTATTTGCGGCGCCAATACAGCCAATCAATGATCCATTCCACCAGCCAGCCGATGATCAAGCCGATGATGATCCCCAGCCATAATTCTCTGCTCATATCATCTCCTTTCAGAAATGTTGTTATCTTCATTATAGTGATTTCGTCGGGCAAATCCACTGATACAAAGCATTCAGTTTTTTGTGCTGTAAAAAAAATTTGGACAGCAATTTAATATTAATGTAATATATTCTCACTCATCAACAATCATAAGCTTGAAAGATGTTTCTTTGGACGGAATGGATGATAAGTTGGAACTAAATGGTGATTCTGAACATGCTTCAATAGATCCGTTTGTCTACTGCACTGTTTGATCTTGTGGAAGTAAAGGAAACGGGTATTGCATCCAAAAAAAGAGGGAATATGATCTATGCCAAATTGCTCAAATAAAAACCTTTAAGATTAAAAAATCTATTCATACATAAACAAAGAAAGAAGAAAGTGATATACAGCAATAATGATTCACTACTGAACTGGGATTTTGCATACACGATTCTATTCACATAATAAATCAATTGTCTCAAAATATGGATTCTGTTGATTTGTTGAGAAATACAACCTCGAGTTTTCATTTATTCCTGGAATATTTCCTGAAAAAGTAATAGTATTCAATTCATAGTTGATCTCCCTTTTAGCTTGCTTAAGAATTGAAAAGCTACCTCCTTCAAGTGATTCATAAATAAAAACAATGTCCAATGGGAATTCATTCAATTGATAGGATTTCAATTCGCTTGCGATGCTGGGAGGGATGAGTATTTCATAATCTACACTACGTCCAATGGCGAATGAAGACCCAGTAGAGGGATCGTCATCTACATCAATGCTAATTTCATAGCAAATTTCCTGAAAATAATCTCCTTCTTCATCTCGCCCAATTTGAATTTCCCTAGGGAGATTCTTTAAATAGAGGACGATAGTGAGGAGATCCCCATCAAGGGAGGTATCGACTTTAAGGATGTCCAAGTATTCATTGGATGCATCACCCTCAGTATCGATATAGGTCTGCCCGGGGGTGCAGTTGCGTGGAATGGCTGTTTGAGTCTGGGCAATAGAAAATGCGGCAGTTTGGGTGGCTGCTTGGATTGATTCTTGAGTTTTTTTCGAGATCAAAGCTGTCTGAGTCAGTTCTTGCAGGGCTATTTGTGTTCCTGATGTATCGGGTTGGCTTTCAACTTGTGGTGCCCCACACCCGGTAGTACTTACATACATTAACAATAAAACAAATAGTATAAGTGTGATTCTTTTCATTCTTCCTCCATGATTCTCTATATAAAAATTTTATTGCTTTTCCTTGTTGTTTTCGGTATGATGTGTAATAAAAAATCCCATTTATTGATCCAGCCAAAACAATCTTGGCGTACAAGAATAAATACTTTCAGAAGTGAATACAATTTGACGGTGGATCAGATCATAAATTTGAATATTCTGTTCGACGGGGTCATAATATACCAAATAATTACTATCGGGAGACCAAGCAACGAACTCGGTAATAGGTAAATCATCCGCCAACAGACTACCAGTGATATCAAAAACTTGATAGGAAGTAAAATAGGAATTATCTTTATCTTTCATGCCTGTGCGAATCAGAAGTTTTGATCCATCTGGAGACCAAAGCATTGGGAATGAAAAAACTGAGTATTGATTCCAGAGATCCACAATTTGTGTTTCTTTGCTTTTCGGACCAAATAGGTCTATGGCATTTGATCCATCCATATCACTTAGAGCAGAAAACAATTCCACATTATTCCCTGAAAAATAATAATCAGAATAGGCTTTCTTTAAATTATCAGGAGATAAGAGCAACTCCATTTGTGAAATTTTCTTGTTATTGCCTTTCAAGTCTGTATATTGATAACCTGAAGAATGAAACGCATGATCATTTTCATTGAATTGACCTTTTTCCCAATAAATACCGTTGAGATCGGAACTGGGATGTACCTCTAACGGTTGCATACCGGCTTTGGTTAATTGGATTGTTTCAGAACCATCCGGATTTGTTAAATACAAGACTTTTTGATTAGATTCGCTTTCTCTGGAAATAAAAAAAATCTTGCTTCCATCTGATAACCAACCTGCTTGTAAAAAATGAGCCAGCGATAGATCATCGGTAGGTATGGATTCTGATATTCTGGTTACTTCTATTCCATTTATATCGGTGATCATGAGGATATTGTCTTTTATCACTAAAAGCTGATTTTGATCAGGCGAAACAGCTTCTACCTTTCCTCCATCTTCAATGATGTTTTCCTTTGTATTCATTGAAAGATCAATTTTGCGAGCACCAGTTGCTTGTGGTCTAAAGGGATCATCGGTACATTCGAATGTGCTGATGATGATCACATTAGAGCCTCCTCCCAAAGGGGTTGGTTCAATAGTTGGCGTGAATGCTACAGTGGGAGAATATTGAATTTGAGGAGATGGTTCAGATATAGAAAACTTTTGTTCAGTGGTTAGTGATTGTAAGGTCGAACAAGACACGGTGGTCAAGAAAAAAAGTATGAGACAATACCTTAGGTTGGTGCGTGTCGCGTACATTGAAAACCCTCCAAAGTTTACATCTTATATAGTTATTATTGCACTTTTTGATTAAATTTTCAATGGATTGTTGATGAAATTGAAAACAGAATGTGTTCGTTGGGTTTGCTTTTTAAGATATCTAATGTCATGATTTCTTTTCAAAACAAATAATTTAATCGGCTCGTTTTTTTGTTTTGGAAAACACACAAAATAATACAGATTGTGTCATTGTGTAAATGACAAATTATGAACAATATATTTTAGAGATTTTCTCTATAATTCAAACATGCATATGATGGAAAAGGAAAAATATATTCAGATATTGGCAGCACGGCTGGGTTTTGAAAATTCCCTGCGTTTGAAGCATCTGCTGGATCAATTAATGACTGAACGAGAAGCGCAGCTTTTAGCAGGTTTACCGGAAACCATCCAAGAATTGTGTGCGCGATTTGAAAAAAGCAATGAAGAGATGCTAAAACAAGTTCGGGATTTATTTGAGCGCGGGCTGCTGCTCATTTCAGAGAATGAAGCGGACGATTTGCTGTACGTCTTTGACACAAAACCCGGGCGCTTCATGGATTCCATTATGTTTGACCCCCGTTATCGCAGAGAAAAAAATCCAGCGTTTTTTGATGAATGGAAAGCATTTTATAACGAAGAGATGATCCCAACACATGCGGAGCGACCAGAAGCGGAACTGCCTTTCCGCGTCATCACCGTATCAAAAGAGATCGAGAGCCAGCAAGAGATTCTGCCTTATGAGCATGTCGAGAAGATCATTGCCAGTGCTGACCGCATTGCAGTGCAGGATTGCCCCTGCAGGGTGCGTGAACGCAATTGCGATAATCCTCTCCAGACCTGCATCTCGTTGGATCGCTTGGCAAATTACGTGATTGCCAGAGGAATTGGGCGAGAGATCAATAAAGAAGAAGCGATTCAAGTTCTGCGTCAGGCAGAAGATCTGGGACTGATTCACGAAGTGGACAACAATGTCAAGCCGACCGTGATCTGCAACTGCTGCACCTGTTGCTGCACATTCCTGCGGGCGGTAACACGCTATCAACAAAATGCGGTGGTAGCCCGCAGCCGATATCGGGCGGTGATTGATGCAAACCTTTGCAATGAATGCGGTTTGTGCAGCGAACGATGCCAATTCGATGCAATCATTCCCACCGAAGGGGAAACACAAATTGACCAACAAAAATGCATTGGCTGTGGTCTATGCGTTTCTGCATGCCCGAACCAAGCTATCCAAATGATTTTAGTGGAAAGCGTGGAGCATATTCCGACTACACGGGCTACTTTTTTCGAGGATGTTGATCGAATCCCTTTCAGTTTCTCTGGTGAAATGAAGGATTCTCCAGAGTAGAAAAATCTTTCCCGGATAGATCAGAGAACGAAAGCTTTGGTGAAAGCCTCAATTTCTGATTGGGGGATCTCGAAAGGTTTACCGTGGCACAAAGCAATGTGCTGTAACTCAGCGGTTTTTTCCAGGTAGCGCGCAGTATCCTTAGCTAAATCGAGATTCTTGGCAGTGATGAGAGCGCCATGATTCGCGAGCAGGCAAGCACGGGCGTCGTGCTGCTTAAGAGCGTCGACAGCATGCTGCGCCAATTCTTCGCTGCCCGAAGTGCCGTATTCCGCCACCGGTACAAAACCGACCATCAACGAGAGCAGATAGATGGTATCGATTGGCTGACGGATGATGCTGAATGCGGAGGCATATTTGGAATGCGTGTGAATGACAGCATTGATTTGCGGGAATGCGTTTAGCACTGCCAGGTGCATGGGAGTTTCTGAGGTGGGTTTTAGACCTGGTTCAACAATCTTGCCTGAAAGATCCAGCACAGGAAGGTCGCTGATTTTCATGCTGTCATATAAAACATTGGAAGGTGTCATAATGATGTGATTCATTTCCGGAATGCGCACGCTGATATTGCCGGCAGTATCGTAAATCAACTCTTGGTCAACAAGTTGCAGACAGACATTAATGATCTTTTGTTTAATTTCCTCGTACATAGTCCATCCCTTTCTAGAAGATTATGGCATTCTTGATCACCTTGCCTGAGCCATGCTCTATCAAAGCCTGCTCAGCTTCTTCTAAAGGATAATCGTTATACACGAAATCCGCTTCATTGAATAAGCCATCGGCGAGGTGGGTGAACGCAGCCTGCACAAACCTTGGAATAGTATGTAGAACTCCTTTGAGAGTCAACTGGGAATAGTGCAGCAGTTTAGTGTCCACGGTGATAGACGTATCGCTGGGGCATCCGCCAAAGAGGGTAGCGCTGCCGCCTTTGCGAAGCATGCCAATTGCCATTTCCCACGTTGCAGGGGTTCCAGCAGCCTCAATGGCGATATCTACTCCGCGAGAGTTAGGCGTCATCTTTCTCACAGCTTGAACTTGATCCTGAATATTGGACACATTGAGCAGCAGATTAGCAGCTCCGATGCGTTCGGCAACTTTTAGGCGGAAATCAGACACATCGGTTGCGATCACGATTGCACCACGCAATCGCGCCATCTTCCCCAAAAATAAGCCAAGCGGCCCGCATCCAATGACAACCACATGATCGCCTATTTGAATATTCGATTTGTCAACCCCATAGATCGCGCACGCTAAGGGTTCCGTCAATGCCGCGGTTTTGTAACTCATGCTATCTGGCAGGCGAAATACATTCTGTTGGACAATTGCCCTAGGAATTTGCACATATCCCTGCCAAGCGCCGGGTATCACAATGATATTTTCGCACATGCTGAAATCACCCACTTTGCAATAATAACAATGCCCGCAGGGTGCGGTATTGTGTGACACAACTCGTTCACCGACCTTGAAATCCTTGACGCCTTCCCCGACTTCTGCGATTACCCCAGAAAATTCGTGACCCATTGGATAGGGAGGTTGCCAGATCGGATAGCCACGCTTATACCTTTTAAGATCCGTACCGCATGTGAGGGCAATTTTGGTTTGAATGACGATTTCTCCCGGACCTGCTGAAGGTATGGGTATTTCATCAATTCGCAAATCTCCAGGATTGTACAACATGATGGTTTTCATCACTTTTTGTTGTGAATGCATGCTCTCCTCCAATCATTTCATTTGATATAAAACCACTGTTATTGAAATTCCAAATCGACGCAAATTGGTCGAAGGAATTCCAAAAGGCGATCCTTGCTAGGT
This sequence comes from uncultured Pelolinea sp., assembly GCA_964451805.1. Classification (GTDB taxonomy): domain Bacteria; phylum Chloroflexota; class Anaerolineae; order Anaerolineales; family Anaerolineaceae; genus Pelolinea. Next base: position 24,339 of record CAYVJI010000013.1, read on the forward strand.
TTGGCGATGAATCTTTTCAAGAAAGAATCATCTGAGATCATGTTGACCAGGGCGCGCAGCAACTCCATATGCCCGATTTCACTGGGCAGCGATAACAGCAAGACCAACTGAACCGGAACCGTAGATCGAGAATTTTCCATATTGTGAAAATTCACTATCTCAGGCAAAATGCCGGCAATCACCGCTGGCTCTTTAACCCAATGTGGATCAGCATGCGGAATCGCGACGCCGATCGTCTTGGTTTGTAAACCGGTGGGGAAATCTTGTTCACGCTGGATCAATGCTTGGCAGTAACCCATCCTTGCCCATTTTCGGGAAATGGCGTAATCTCCCAACTCGGTGAGAACTGCATCGCATTTCAGTTTTCCCTTTAAATGAATGATTTCAAGATGTATGCACGGTTTCATTGGCGAGATTTCCTCAACCATTATGGCATCGTTTTGTATAATAGAAGCGTATTATTAATGTCATTATCGAAATGACAAAATAAGACATTTAAAGGCATCATGCAAAACATATAATTCTATACAAGGTGAAGGGCAAATGCTTTATCAATTGAATGCTCGCCAACGGGAAATTCTTTTTGTACTGATGGAGGAAAAAGCATTCATCACCATTTCCGGGATTGCACATCAACTTTATCTTAGCCCGCGAGCAGTGCGCTACAATCTGCCCAAGATTCGATTATGGCTGGAGGAGCAAAGCGCCAGCCTGATTTCAAAGCGCGGTCTTGGCATCTATCTGGACGCTTCCAAGGCACAGCGTTCTAAATTGCGATCCACCCTTGTATCACAGAAAGAGAGTGCCATTTATATCAATCCCAGCCGCCGCTTGTGCCTGATATTGCTTGAATTGCTGCTAAGCCCTAATAAAATGTTCATTAGTGATTTCAGCCAAAAGCTAGGCATTTCACGTACAACCGTTCATAATTCTATTGTGCAATTATCAAAGATCGCAAAAGATTACCATTTGATCCTTCTGCGGGATTCTAAACAAGGATTAATTCTCAAAGGAAGCGAACGGAGTATTCGATACGCAATTTGTGAAACCCTGCTGAAAGAAATTAGCTTTTCGAGCTGGAAAAACGCCTGGTTGAATGAGAATAACAATCTGCAGAATTCCTTTCTTTTCAGTGATACGCGTGAATTCGTGGAAAAACTGAATTTTTCATTCGGGAAACGCTTGGTGCTGCGATTAGAGCAGGGTTTAGGTCTGGAATTCACTTTGTCATCCCGTTTCTTTCTCGCTTTGTTTATTGCCTGCTCCATTCAACGTCTGAAGGCTGGGCATATCTGCGAAGATCTGCCTTTAAACATCCAGCAAGATGACCAATCCCCTGAAATATCCACGTTTATTTCAAATTGTCTATTGCAGGTGGTGGATAAAAACATCCCGCAAGTAGAAATTGAAACTCTACAGGCGACGCTCTACTGTCTGGAACCGCAACATGCTCTGGGGGAACTGCAGCTTCCGCATTACGAATTGTTCTATCCTTTAGCCGGACAGGTGATTGCGGAAGTTGCTTTCTATCTGCATCCCTCCTTAAAAATCGATGTGCAACTGGAACGCGATCTAGCGAATTATTTTGCGCAGTTTTTTTATCAACTCGGTTTGGGTTTTCCAACCAAACAACCAGACTTGAAGAATATTCAAAATCTTTATCCAGATGTTTTCAAGATTGCCATTCAGGCATTGGCGATCATCAAGAGGGAAATACATTTCAATGTCCCTTATCGAGAAGTGGGGCAGCTCACTCTGATCTTTGCCGCCGCGCTGACACGCCTGAGAGGATCTCAAGATACATCCTTGAATTGCCTGGTTATCTGCGAGGAAGCTTTGGCGGTGCGCATACACTTGATGGCCTGCCTGCAAAAAGAATTCCCCAATCTCAAGCTATTGGAAGCTGACAACAATCCCCAAATATTCGCCAAACAGGTAGAAAATGCACAGCTAATCCTTTCAACAACAATTATTGATTCGAGCAACAAACCGGTCATTCAAATCAACCCGATTCCCACCCAAAGTGATTGGGAAGCAATCCGTAAGTGGCAATTGAATAACATGCGAGATAGCGATCAAATTAAACTGATTTCATACGGCAAGCAATCCATTCTGGATATCGTTGAAAAAGATTTTATTACTTTGCGTGCAAGCGTGGATGCTTGGGAAGATACCATCGCGTTGGTGGGCGAAGCGCTGGTGAATGCTGGCAACATCTCGCATAACTACTTGAACGCCGTTAAAGAGATTCTGACGACATACGGTCCTTTCTGCCATATTGCTCCAGGGATTATCCTGCTGCATGCCAAACCCGGGGATGGTGTTTTCAAGCTCTCACTGGGAATATTGCTGCTGAAGCAGGGTGTTAACTTTGGCAATAAGATTTTTGATCCGGTAGATATTATTTTCATGCTGGCTGCTCCGGATGATTTTTCGCATATCTTCGCGCTTGGGCAGCTGATTGCATTATCCAAGAATGCCGATTTTCTAAGTGAGATTCGCTCGGCAAAACTCCCAAAAGAAATCCTAAGCAGTATCTGGAAACATACCAGCAGCGATATTCATCATCTCTGAACAATTATCACAAATTGTCGTAACTACAATATACAAATAGTGATGATTTACAATGCGGGCTTTTCCTTATAATTTTAGTGAAGGGAATATTTCCTATGAAAAAAGTACTGGTCATATGTGCAACCTCCATAGCAACTTCAACAGCCGTGGCAATGAAGATCAAGGATTTTTGTCACAACAACCAGATTCCTGTCGAAGTGAAACAAGCTAAGGGTCAAGATTATTATGCCAAAGGTAATGCTTTTACTGAAGGCTATGACCTTGTAGTTACAACGATAACGCCGATCAACGATCCGAAAACCCCAACTGTCCATGGTGCACCGCTGATCACTGGGCTGGGAGAAGAAGAACTATTGAAACAGATTATTTCCATCTTGAAAAGAAATTAAAAAGAAAAATTTGAAATCAACTTTTGAAAGGAGGCAGACTAAAAAAATTCGTTTTTATCAAGTTTAAAGAAAATAGGATAAGGAGATAGCAATGAACGGTTTTCTCAATTTTTTTCAGTTCTTACTAAATTTAGGCAATACCTTGCTGCTGCCTGTATTGATCTTCCTGCTAGGCTTGCTGCTGAAAATGAAATTCGGTGATGCTTTGATGAGCGGATTAAAGATTGGCATTGGTTTGACTCTCATCAATGTCGCTCTTGGTACGCTGATAGGAGCTTACGCCCCGGCTGCAGCTGCCATGGCGCAGAAAGTGGGCATCAACCTGACCACGATTGATGTGGGTTGGGGTTCGCTTTCTGGGATTGCGTTTGCCGGCCAGATGGGTTTGCTGGTTATCCCGCTGTTCTTGGTGGTCAACATTCTCCTGATTGTGTTGAAATGGACCAACACCATCAATGTAGATATCTGGAACTTCTGGCATGTGGCTTTCGTGGCTACCATGGCACAGATCGCCACTGGTTCATTTGCGGCGGGAATCGTGGTGGCTGTGTTGTTGGTCATTCTGATTCTAAAGTTTGCTGACCTCACTCAGAAAGACCTTTCAGAGTGGATGGGCATTCCGGGTGTGTCTGTCACTACCCTGAATATGGTCTCGCAAACCCTTGTTACGCGTCTGTTCCAGAAGATATTCCCCAAGAAATCCGATGTGACTTGGGACAGCGAAACGATGCGGGCGCGCTTTGGCGTGCTGGGTGAACCGATCTTCCAGAGTGTTGTGATCGGCATCATCTTCGGTTTGCTGGCGGGTTATGATGCGAAAGCCATTTGGAGCATGAGCATCACAATCGCGGCAGTGCTGTATATTTTGCCCAAGGTGATCGGAGCCATCATGGAAGGTTTCACCCCGCTGGCAGAGGCTGCCAAGGTTTTCTTCAAGAAAACTTTCAAGAATCGCGAGCTATTCATTGGTGTGGACTGGATCCTGCTGCTGAAACCCGAACACCTTTCATTTGGTTTGCCTTTTATCCCGATCGCGGTGCTGTTGGCGTTCATCTTGCCTGGCAACAAGGTGCTGCCATTGGGTGATCTATCATTGGCATGGGCGGGCGCTTTCGTAACCCTGGCGCTGCTGAAAGGCGACATGCTCAGATCATTTGTAGTGGCTCTGGTGACGCTGGTGGCTACCTTCTACATTGCCACCTGGAACGCGTCTTTCATCACTGAGGCAGCGCTGGCAGCCGGGCAGACCTTGCCTGAGGGCGCCAACGCCATCACCGGCTTGGTGGATAGCATGGATTTTGTTCAGAACGGCTTCCTGGCCATCTCCCAGTTTTTGGGCGGATTGTTCTAAAAGCCACCTCATTAACAGAAGACCCGCGCAAGCGGGTCTTCTTGCTTTTTACGAATAACTTTAACCCATGAATTAATTTACTTGTACAATTGGCATATAAAAGGATTTTTATGCTTAATATATGTGATTATTTTGAGTTTTCCAGATTCGAAAGCTTTTCTATTCGTCTAATAAATTGTTCCTTATTACTAAATGAAGCATTTAGATAAGTTTTCAAGATATCGAAAGCTAATCTGTCACCAATAATTTGAGCACCCATACAGATAATATTTGCGTTATCATGTTCTACACATTGATGCGCAGAATACATATCATGTGCTAATGCTGCTCGTATACCTTTAAATTTATTTGCAGCAATAGCAGCACCAATTCCTGTCCCACAAATCATTGCTCCACGCTCTACCTCATTATTTTGAACCATCTGACACACTTTTTGAGCAATGTCTGGAAAATCAACTGGATCATCAGAAAAGCAACCCACGTCAGTTACCTCATGACCCCATTCACGTAATTTTTCTACAATTGATTTTTTTAGAGAGAAACCAGCATGGTCACCTCCTATAACAATTTTCATAAAACACCTCTTAGGCAATTATAAATTTGATGAAAGAATTACCTTATTCTTATTGATTTGATAAGCGATTATATGTTTTGAACATAGCTTGATTGCCATTATTATCTTCACCGTGTGCGCGTGCTTCTAAATACATGTTGGTAGCAAGACTACAAGAAGGAAGTGGAATGCCTAGTTCAAATGCGGCTTCTTGTGCCAAACGCAAGTCCTTTAATTGTAATTCGATTCTAAATCCGGCTGAAGAATCCCCGTTTATCATCTTGGGAGCTAGGTTTTCCAACATCCAAGAGGAAGCTGCTCCCCCTAACAATACGTCTCGCATTTTAGATAAATCGATCCCTAAGGATCTCCCTAAAGCAAGTGCTTCACAAATTGCTTGAATATTTATTGCGCAAATTATATTTTTGAAAAGTTTATTTGATTGACCATAACCCAATCCCCAAAAATTTAAAAAAAATTTTCCCATTGATGAGAGAATCTTTTTTGCTTTATTGAAAATATTTTCTTTCCCACCCACCATTATTGAAAGAGTCCCTTCTTCTGCTCCTTTTACACCTCCACTAACAGGTGCATCCAGGAAATCAATTCCCTTTTCTTCAAGGACTTTTGCGATTTTTTTTGTAGCAACTGGAGATATTGAACTCATGTCAATTATGATGGTTCTCTCAGGAGCAAAATTTATTAATCCATCCTTACCAGTAATGACCGACTCGACTTCAGGAGTATTGGGTAACATTGTTATGAGGTATTCTGTGTTTTCGCTAACCTCTGAGATACTTAAGGTTTTAATTGCACCATGTGCAGATGCTTTTTCAATAGCCTTTTTTTCCAAGTCAAAAACTCTAACAGAATACCCATTACCTAATAGATTCTTTACCATAGGCATTCCCATATTTCCGAGACCAATAAAACCTATAACCTCACTATTAATCATTTTTACCTCTCAATCTATTCCTATGAATATGCAATTTCATAATCAAATATTTTTATTAATTAATCGCAATTGGATCCATCAATGCGGCTGTTCCACCACGGAATCTAACTGGTAAGCCAATGAAAAGAAATTCGTAGCATTTATCATCAGCTAATTTCTCAAGATCCAGCATTTCAATAAGATAGATTCCTTTGTTTATCAATAAATAAGAATGAACTGGATGTGGATTGTTCATGTTTGCGGTTGGTAATTGCTCTACAGCTCCATTGTCCGCGCCAACAGCATATATTTGTTTTTCTGCGAGCAGTTTTGCTGACTCTAAAGTAAGACCGGAACCTTCAATTTCTGATAATTTATCTGTATTTGGCCAATTACTCATATAACCTGTACGAATTAATACAACATCACCGGTTTGAATTTTTACCCCTTCTTCATTACAGGATCCTTCAATAACCTGAACACTAA
>CAYVJI010000014.1:0-27656 GCA_964451805.1 uncultured Pelolinea sp.
GGGAGGGGAGGTTAAGTCAATCGAAGCGAACGCCCTCGAATGCAGAAATCTTCTCGCGCCAGTCGGGCGGGACAGGGATGGTCTGCTGAGTGCGGTAATCATAGGTCACACCCACCACCTCGCCGGTGGCGAGAAGCTGCCCGCTTTCGGCGTCTTCCAGGCGGTATTCGAAGGTAAGGCTCCTGTTGCCGATGCGAGCCGCGCGCGTACCGGCACGCACTTTCTGACAGAGCTGAATGGGCGCCAGGTAAGAAACATGCGCATCGGCAATGATCATTTTCAAATCCAGAAAGGATTTGCCGTCAAACAATCCCAGGTGGATCAGGTACTGCAAGCGCGCCTGCTCCATATATAACAGGTAACGGGTATTGTTGACATGCCACTGGGCATCCAGATCGTTATAGCGGATCTCTATCGGTATGTAAAATTTGAACTCAGACATAGGCGCCATTATACCTTAGGCCGGCAGGGGCGAAAGCGCAGGCACTTGCCAGAAAAGATTTTTATGTATACACTTAAATCTGGACTATTTGCAGTAAATTTATCCAAAGAGGAAGAGAGTCATGCAGATCACACGCCAAGCCGATTATGCCCTGCGCGCCGTCCTGTTTCTTTCCCAATTGAACGGCGACCAGCGGGCTTCCACCAGCGCAATCGCTGAAAAACAGAAAATCCCGCCCTCTTTTCTGGCAAAGATCGTCTCGCAGCTATCCATCGCGGGTTTGATACAAACCTCACGCGGAGCGCGCGGAGGCGTGGCTTTGGCGAAAGCACCAGAAGACATATCCATGCTGGATGTGATCGAAGCCATCGACGGCCCGGTGATGCTGAACGAATGCGCTGAGAATCCGGAACGCTGCCCATTCGGGAAAACCTGCCCGCTGCAGCATATCTGGCACGAAACACGCCACGAACTGGTCGGCCGTTTATCCAGCGCCACTTTTGGGCAGGTGAACCTCAGTTAATAAAATTGCAGTTTTGAATCTCCGCTGGCTGCGGAGATATTCATTTAAGCTGCAACATGACCGTTTTACCCTGCAGGTCAGGGATGGTCTGATATTTTTCCTGCAACTTCTGCCATTGGCCAGCATGCTCCTGCAGCCAAGCGAAATCTTCCACAGTAATCAATGCAAAGGAAATTTGCCCAGATTGAAGCCGATTGAGCAACGAAATCCTATCGTAGGCAATGCGGACATTGGATGGCTGGATGCGGCGGTCAAAATAAAAGTTATACATGGCAACCACGTCATTGGGGTCGTCGCTAAGCATGTCCCGATCACGGTCCAAAGAAGCGGAGACATACAGCTTATCAGCATCACCCAACTGTAAAACCGATGAAAATTCCTTGAAAGGAAGCATGATCTGAGCATAGCGCTGGTTGACGCGCTGATGAAGGAAATAATACTTGGCGTTATTCATCAGGGGAGAAAGCAGCATGGCGCCGATGCAAAATAATGGGACGACCGCGGCAGCCCAGGAGAACCGTTTCATCCAGAATAAGAAAGCCAACAAAATGGTCAATAAAACCGGGTAGTAGAGGCTATCCAGGAGACTAGCATAAGCAAAGTCCATAGCGGACGCATACTTCAGCAGAAAAGCACGCAGACCTAAAATCAATGCTCCAGCAGCACATACGAGCAGGGTAAAAGCCAGCCAGGCGCGGGCTGTTTGAGGAAATTTGAAGCGAAGGAATTGGGGCGCCAGCATGGCCAGCACGGGCAGAGCGGGAAAATAGAAACGTTCAATCACCCCCCAAGGAATTTTGATCATGTTCAAAGTAACAAATACTGCCATAATGAATGGGTAAACCCAAACCAGTTTGAGAGGTATTGGCAACTCATGCTTGAGGGAAAAAGCGCTGACCAAATACAGCAGAAAAGCCAGCAGCAATTCATCCAGAAAGAACTCACGATACCAGCTTTGGGGAAGGTCATAGAAGACTTTCCCAAAGTCGTAATGGGTGAATACGGCGGTGAAAGTCGCTGGATTGATGCCAAAAAATGGATCGCCCAAAACAATCCAATCTAGCAGCATAAAGACACCGACGCCAATCAACAAGCCGACCAGAAGCGGCTTGACCATTTTCAAGATCAGCTGCCATTGAAAACGATCCTGATCATCGAACGCGAAACCGATCAGCAAGAAATTGACAAAAAGAGTGGTCTCTTTGGTTTTGAAAGAAAGGAAAGCCAGCGTGCCTAAGATAACCAACGACAAATTCTTTTTTTGAGGATTGCGCAGCGCAAAAAGGTACACGCTGAGGATCCATGAAACCATAAACATGGCGGTAATATCCACTGCGGGCTCCCCGGAGTACAAGACGATCATCGGAAAGGAGAAAAAGAAAGCCAAAGCCAGCAAACCATGCAGGGGGGTGCTATCACGCAGAAGGGTGCGGGCGTTGTAATAGAGCATAGCAGCTGTCGCGGCAATCAAGAACGCCCAAAAGAAGCGCGTACCCTGCAGGGGAGTGGGCGCCAACTCCATGAAAATTTTCTGCAGATACACATGAAAATAGCGATTGCCATAACTGGGCTCTTTAAAGCTGCGCAAACCAATATCAATGTACATGAACTCATCAGAAAAAATCGGCGCGCCAGCGTATAGCGCCAGTACGATCCATACTATGATGGTCAAGAGCAGCAGTATGATCTTTTCAATCTTGGAAACAGCCATTTTGCAGCCTTTCAGCAGATTTGATGTGCTGATTTTACTATAGGCAACTGCTTGAAGGCTTGTTAGACTTTAGCATCACAAGTCCTTTATAATTGCCTGCATGCAAGCAGACCACTCAAGCATCTTAATCCACTCAGCTTCACAGCTGATCACTCTTACTCCTGAGGCGCAGCGGGGAGAGCAGCTGGGCAACCTGGGAATCATCCCTGATGGAGCGCTATTGATCGAGGCTGAAAGGATCGCCGCAGTGGGAAAGACGACGGATCTAATGCAACGATATCCACGCGCAGAACGGTTTGACGCAAAAGGAAATGCGGTTATGCCGGGATTCGTGGACGCTCACACTCACCTGGTGTGGGCGGGGGACAGGGCAGCGGAATTTGAAATGCGGCTGGAAGGCAAGAGCTACATGGAGATCATGGCGGCGGGGGGAGGAATCCAAGCCAGCGTAAATGCCACGCGCAACGCCAGCAAGGCTGAGCTTTACGAACAAAGCCGAGGACGCGCACAGGAGATGCTGCGATATGGCACCACCAGCTGCGAAGCCAAAAGCGGATATGGGCTGGATTGGGAAAGCGAGATCAAGCAACTGGAAGTACTGCTGGAACTCAACCGTGCATGCGAACTTGAGATCCACCCCACATTTCTGGCTGCGCATGCCGTTCCAAAAGAATACACGGGGTGCGCAGACGAATACGTAACGCTGATTTGCAACAGCATGCTGCCCGAATTGAAAGGCTGGTGGGAGCATGAAGCCAGCGGGAGAGAGCTGCCATTTGTGGATGTGTTCTGCGAAAAAGGCGCGTTCAACTTGGAACAAACCGAACGCATCTTCAAAGCCGCCAAAAACCTAGGTTTCCGATTAAAAATCCACGCGGATGAATTCGAAAACCTGGGGGGTACGGGGCTGGCGGTAAAGATGAACGCCATTTCAGCCGACCATCTGGTAAAAACTTCGGCACAGGAAATCCATCTGCTGGCAGAGAGCGATACGGTCGCGGTGGGGCTGCCATGCACCCCTTTCGGGCTGAATGAAGCCGCCTATACTCCCGCAAGGGAGATCATCCGGCAAGGGGGCGTGCTGGCGCTGGCTTCAGACCTGAACCCGGGGACAGCCTGGTGTGGAAATATGCAGTTCGTGATCGCACTGGCATGCAGGGCAATGCAATTGACACCCGCACAAGCTATTGCGGCTGCCACCATTAACGCAGCGGCGGCATTGGGCATTCAGGAAAACACAGGCTCTCTGCAGGCGGGCAAACAAGCTGATTTGCTGGTATTGCAGGTTGAGGATTACCGTCACCTGGCCTACCGCTTCGGGGGCAATCTGGTGAAAGACATCTTCAAGAAAGGCAAGCGGGTACATTTTTCAGAATGACGCTAACGCTCGAAAGTGCACGGACTTGGTATGACGCGCAAGACGCCGTGCATGGATTTGACCATATCGCAAGAGTTTACAAGCTTTGCGAGCGCATCGGAAAGATGGAGGGAGCCGACATGGGAATTTTGCTGGCTGCAGCATTGCTGCACGATTCCCAAGGCGGGCATCCACAAGACGGTCAACGCAATGACCATCATTTACGGTCGGCGGAATTTGCCGACAAAATACTGAGGGCGGAAGGATGGTCCAAGGAACGGATAGTTGCCGTACAGGATTGCATCCGCAGCCATCGCTACCGTCACAGGCAAGAAGCACCTCAATCGCTGGAAGCCAAGATTTTGTTTGACGCCGATAAACTGGACGTGCTGGGAGCGGTGGGTGTGGTGCGAACGCTGGCATACGCCTTTCAGGACAGCCAGCCTGCTTTCGCGGAACCCAGCAAAGCTTTTCTCGCGGATGGAGTCACTCAAGCAGGCGAGCAGCACAGCGCTTATCATGAATATGTATTCAAACTTAAAAACATTTCGGCAACACTTTTCACCAGCTCGGCGCGGAAGATAGCAGCACATCGCCAGCAGTTCCTGGATGATTTCTTTGAGGAACTGGCAGAAGAAATGCGCGGAAATAGATAATCATCTCACTGATCAAAGGGTAAGGACCACTCATGCAGCCGTCACTCGATTTTTTGATAAAACTCTCCAAAGAAGCGGGGGAAATTCTCAAAAAAGGTTTTGGAAAAAGCCATCAAATTGAGTATAAGGGACCGATTGACCTGGTCACTGAAATTGACCATCAATCTGAAGAACTGCTGGTCAGCCGCATTCGCAACGCATACCCCGACCATTCCATCATTACGGAAGAAAGCGGCTTTCTAGACGGGCAATCGGACCGGCGCTGGTATATTGACCCGGTAGATGGCACCTCAAATTATGCGAAAGGCTTCCCGATGTTCTGTGTGTCAATCGGTTACGCAATTCAGGAGCGGATGCAACTGGCAGTTGTGTATGATCCCACGCGGGATGAATGCTTCTACGCTGAACGCGGGCAAGGAGCATGGCTGAATGGCAACCGCATTCAGGTGACCCGCACAGCGCAGCTGATAGACAGCATGCTGGCTACCGGTTTTCCGTATGATCTGCGCCAGAGAGAGAACAATATGGATCATTTCATGCGCATGGCAATGGAAGTACAAACGATCCGAAGGCTGGGATCAGCTGCGCTCGACCAGGTCTACGTGGCAGCCGGCAGGTTAGACGGTTACTGGGAAATCGGGGTAAGCGCATGGGATATTGCCGCCGGCACGCTTCTAGTTGAAGAAGCGGGAGGACTAGTAACATCCATAAATGGAGACGTGGATTATTTCAAGCCCCCGTTCGATATTCTGGCTGCAAACCCCAACTTACACCCAAAGATTCTGGCAATTTTAAATAAGAATACAATTGAGCAGCAAACGAGCTGATGAACTTCTGAAAAAACTGAGGACAAGCATGAATCAAAATATGAAAAACTGGCAAACGAGCCGCTGGAGCCTGCAGGATTTGTTCCCATCTGGGAACTCGCATGAAATGGCGGCGGCTTTTGCAGATCTGGAAAAAAGCGTATCCGGATTTGAGGGGTATCGCTCCGAGCTGAATGAAGAAATCCCGTTTGACAAGTTCCTTCAGATCATTCGAGAGCTGGAAGAGATCACCAAACTGATGTTTCGCATCGGCGGGTACGCGGAGCTGTGGTTCACTGAAGACACCCAGAATCAGGCAGCGCAAACCCTGCTGGCAAAGATGGAGCAGCTTTCGGCAGAAATCTCCAACCGTTTGATGTTCTTCACATTATGGTGGAAAGGATTGGGCAATGAAGCGGCCAAGCGCCTGATGGAGAACAGCGGAGATTATGCTTATTGGCTGGAAGAAATGAGGCATTTCAAGGATCACACTCTCAGCGAAGCAGAAGAAAAGATCATCAATCTTAAAGACGTGAGCGGAAATAACGCCATAGTAATGCTATATGACTCCTATACAAATCGCTACACTTTTAAAATCACAGTCGATGGGGAAGAAAAAGAAGTCACTCGCGGAGAGTTGATGAGCTACGTACGCATGCCAGACGCCGACCTGCGAGCGAAGGCTTACCAAGAACTTTACCGCGTGTATGGAAATGACGGACCAATCTTAGGGCAGATGTATCAGGCGCTGGTGCGTGATTGGTACAACGAACAAGTAACACTGCGCAAATTCAAAGCGCCCATCTCAGCGCGGAATTTGAGCAACGATATTCCCGATGATGTTGTGGATATGCTACTGGATGTATGCCAAAAGAATTCCAACACTTTCCAGCGTTTCTTCAAGTTAAAAGCACGCTTGCTGAAAATGGAACGTTTAAGCCGCTATGATATTTACGCGCCGGTCAGCACATCCAGCAAAGAATACAGCATCAGCAAAGCTGCCGAGATGATCCTGGATTCTTTCCATACCTTTGACCCATCCTTTGCAACCCTAGCATTGAAGGTGATCGATGAAAACCATCTGGACAGCCAGGTGCGTAAAGGCAAGCGTACGGGCGCATTTTGCGCAACGGTTAATCCGCAGCTGACTCCGTGGGTGCTCTTGAACTACCAAGGCCGTTCGGAAGATGTGGCTACCATGGCGCACGAGCTGGGTCACGCAATTCATTCCATGCTGTCCAGCCATCACAGCGTTTTTACCCATGGGGCGTGCCTGCCGTTAGCCGAAACCGCTTCCACATTCGGCGAAATGCTGCTGGTGGAGAGGCTTTTGGAAGAGGAAAGCGACGAAAACGTTCGCAGAGACCTGCTTTTCCGCCAGGTGGACGACGCCTACGCCACCATTCTGCGGCAGGCGTATTTTGCTTTATTCGAAAAACAAGCGCATGAAATGATCCGGCAAGGCACTCCGGTAGATGAACTTTCAAAAGCCTATTTCACCAACCTGAAAGAGCAATTTGGCGATTCAGTTGTTTTAGGTGAGGAATTCCGCTGGGAATGGGTTTCCATTCCACACATTTATCACACGCCCTTTTACGTGTATGCATACGCCTTCGGTCAATTATTGGTGTTATCCCTCTACAAACAATTCAAAGAGGAGGGAGACCCATTCAAACCGCGCTATATCAAACTGCTTTCCACGGGGGGATCTGAGGCACCGATGAAGATGCTAGCAGAAGCGGGTTTTAACATCCAACAGCCTTCTTTTTGGCAGGGCGGTTTCGATGTGGTCAGCAGCTTGGTCACGCAATTGGAGAAGATGCCAATTTAATCTATTGAGGAATGCACAAAAAGGCTTGCCGATTTAAGCAAGCCTTGCGTCATACGGGAGATAATTGGCTATTCTTCGTCAGCCGGGGCGGATTCCTCCGCAATTTCGAGAGGTTCAGCTTCCGCGCTTTCGCGCGGCTGGCGATCTAACATTTGCATCTGGCTCGCGATAACCTTCGTGAAGTAACGGGTCTCTCCCTCGTGCTCATAACGATCTGTGCGCAGACGGCCTTCAATAAACACCAGGCGCCCCTTGGTTAAATAATCCAGGCTGATCTCACCCAGCTTGCCCCAGGCTTCCACACTGAACCAGTCAGTCTCTTTTTTGGATTCACCATCGCGGCTTTTCCACAGACGGTCCACCGCAACCGGATAGGCTGCATAAGCAGTGCCATTCTTGGTGGTCCTTTTTTCCGGATCTCGCCCCAATCTTCCAATGATTTGTACACGGTTGAAATTTGGCATGTCTCCCTCCCAAAGTAAGCAGAGTTTTAGTATGATATATTTGTAGTTTAAATAGATTTTGGTTAAAGTCAAGCGAATTCCATTGTTGCGGAGGGTGAATGTATGTAGCCATCGAAGGAGTGATCGGGGTAGGAAAAACCAGCCTGGCGCGCCTGCTGCAGCCAGCCTTTGAATCGAACCTTCTTTTGGAAGTATTTGAGGAAAATCCATTTCTTTCCAATTTTTACCAAGATCGCATGCGCTACGCATTCCAGACGCAGATGTTCTTTCTGCTGAGCCGTTACCACCAACAAAGGCGCAACGTACCCGATCTGCTGGCAACGCAAAAAGCTCTGCTCAGCGATTACACTTTTGAAAAGGACGCCCTGTTCGCGCAGATCAATCTGGAGGGAGATGAACTGGAAATGTATTACCGTCTGCACGAAGCGCTTGCAGAAAAGATCCCGGCGCCAGAGCTAATTGTCTATCTGCGCGCTTCAACCGACATGCTCATGCACCGCATCACTCTGCGCGACCGTCCTTATGAACGCTCAATGGAAAGAGAGTATATCGACCAGGTGAACAGGGCATATGACAGTCATTTTCTACAGGCAGAAGATCAGCGTGCCGTTTTGGTGATCGATTCCAACGAACTGGACTTCGTCAAGAATGAAGATGATTTAAAGTGGATTGAGAACCGCATCCGCCAAATGCTGCACCTGCCGCCCTTTCAACCCGAACTGCCGATCACTTCAGAAAAAGGAATATCGTAGCATTCTTATTGAGGATTATGCGAATCACCAGAGACTTGCTGCTCAATATCGCCAAGGAAACCGTGAAGCGCCAGACATTTGGCGGGCATGATTTGGTGTGTGCTTACTTGACAGGATCGCTGATCTATGACCAGCCATTGTTGGGGGGCATAACGGATATCGACCTGATATACGTCCATACTGGGGATGTTCCATGCGAGAGAGAAATCATTCCGGTCACAGACGAAATCCACTTGGACATTGCTCACCATTCACAATCTCTCTTCGCCTTGCCGCGTGAATTGCGGGCTGATGCCTGGATCGGCTCATTTCTGTGCCATGATCCAATTGTTCTTTTTGACACACAGCATTGGTTTGAGTACACGCAAGCGGGCGTTTCCGCACAGTTCTTTCAACCCTCCAATGTGATCTTGCGAGCGAAAACCTTCTCTGAACGCGCGCGCGCCGATTGGCTGGCAATGCGAGGCACAACCGAACCTCCGCAACCAAAGACCATCTTGGACTATCTGACCATCATTAAAAATTGTGCCAATGCGATTGCCTGCCTGACCAGCGTCCCATTGACAGACCGGCGTTTTTTGCTGGACTTCGCAGAAAGGACTTTAAGCTTGCAGATGCCTGGTTTATCGGGAGGGTTGGTGGATCTGCTTTTGCCGGAAGAAGCAATTGAGCCGGATTGGGACAACTGGTTAGAAAGCTGGAAAAATGCGTACATGCAATTGCTCGACAAAAAGGAGGTCCCAACAGGATTAAGCAACGGAAGACTTCTCTATTATGAAAAAGCAATCAACGAATTAAAGACATCCCGCCAAGAAGCAGCCCTATGGATATTGCTTTGGACCTGGTCGCGCATTGCCGCGCTGCAACCGGAAAAAAATTTAGAGATGAACGCGTACCATAATTTTTGCTCAATATTATCCCTGGATCAGACGCGGTTTGGCGAACATCTAACATCGCTGGATACCTATCTAGATAGGGTAGAAGAAGTGATTGAGAATTGGGCTTACCAGAACGGGGTGTGATGCTTCCCCAATTCCTGTGGATAAGTTCCATAATATTGTGGATAATTCGTTAGAAATTGTGGATAACCTGGAGGATAATTTCTTAAAAATCTCGAATCAATCATGAAGAAATCCATTAAACGCACAGTTGAAAAAAGCCCCCCTTTTATCCACAATCTTTCCACAACTCCATTTGTAAAAGCGTCCAAATAAAAACCCCATTGCTGGTTTACTTTAATAATCAATGCCCATATATGGAGAAAGAGGTGATTAAAAAAAGGATTCTCCACATATCCACCCAATCTACTATTATTACTTCACATAATCTATTAATAAATAAGATGGAATACAATACTTGAATCCGTATATTAAATCTTGTACAATGCAGTTAACATAATCAACAAGCTCCCGACGATCAGAAAGGATTGCCGAAAGGAGGGAAACAATGGATATTATCAAAGTAAAAGCTGTTTCTCGCACCGCAGCTGTAGCGGGAGCCATCGCTGGGGTTATCCGGGAAAGCAAGCATGCGGAAGTGCAAGCGATCGGAGCTGGTGCTGTCAATCAGGCTGTGAAAGCGCTGGTGCTGGCAAAGAATTTCCTGGAACAAGACGAGATCGCGGTCGTATTCACGCCAGAATTTGTAAATGTAGAGATTGACGGGAAGGTGCGCACTGCAATCAAATTCAACGTAGAGCCGCGCTGATTTGAAGGATGGTGAACTAAGAGTTGTACTCCTCCGGCAGGAAGGAGACCTCATCTTTGCCGGATAATTTTTCCTGTACTTTTGTCAGTATCAATTTCATGTGAGGAGGGCGAGAAACGAAGTCCAGATCATCAGCAGGGATAGTCAAAACCGGACAGAGAGAGAAAGCAGAAATCCAATTTTCATATGATTTGTTCAACTGTTCCAGATATGCAGCATTGATGGACATCTCATAGTCGCGCCCGCGCAGGTGAATGCGCTGTTGCAGTGTACTTACGGAAGCCCGCAAGTAGATGACCAAATCGGGGGTTGGCAAAAAATTCAACAAAGAAAGATAGAGCGTTTCATAGGTTTCATAATCGCGCTGCGACATGACACCATTCAGGAACAAGTTTCTCGCAAAGATTTCAGCATCCTCATATAGGCTGCGATCGAGGATGACAGATGAGGGGTATTTGATCAGATCATGATAGACCTGCAGACGATGGGTCAGGAAGTAAATCTGAGAATGAAAGCCCCAAGCCGGCATATCCTGATAAAAGTCGGCCAGATAAGGGTTGCTCGTGACAGGTTCGAAAAAAGGCTGCCATTTCAACTGGCTGCTCAGCATTTTCACCAATGAGGATTTTCCCGCACCGATATTGCCTGCGACGGTTATGAATTTTTTCATGTGTTATAGAATATTATACGGAGAAATGTGAAAATTTATTGTTTAATAAAAAAGTGAGCGATCCAAGATACGCTCACTTTTATTCTGTAATGACGGGACGTTAGTTATTCTACCTTTGAAATTGCACTAACGGGGCAGACCTCAACACATTTTGCCTGGTCGGTGCATTTCTCAGGGTCAATTTCGTAATGTTCGTCGCCCATGGAAATGGCGCCTTCTGGGCATTCTACTTCGCAGGATCCGCAGACGATGCAATCATCAGAAATCTTATGGGTCATTGTTCTGTTCCTTTCAACAATATATTTTCAAAGTTGAAGGATAGCACAGGTTGTTTGTTTTTGCAACGAAAAACAATCATTTTTGCATGTAAGAAGGAACCAAATAAATACTTGACAAAGCAGTGATCGAAAGGTAGAATTGGTCTGTAAACGATTACATATTATGACAACAATAAAAGATGTGGCGGAGAGAGCTGGGGTGAGCGTGGCGACAGTGTCACGCGTGATCAATAACGAGAAATATGTAAATGAAGATCTCCGTTTGCAAATCCAAGAGATAATCCATGAAATGGGATATCAACCGGATGCTATTGCGCGTGGGTTGAGAACAAAATCCACGAATGTCATTTCATTGGTTATACCGGATATCAATAACCCATATTTTCCCGAAGTCGCGCGAGGAGTACAGAGCGTTGCAGACCAATACGAATATGTGGTTATTTTATGTAATACCGACCGGGTGGTTTCATTAGAGAAAAAGTTCCTGAATATTCTTTCACAACAAAGGGTGGAAGGAATTATTATTAACCCTTCTGGATCAAATAGCAGCGAACTAGATCTGCTAGCGAGCCTGAAGATCCCGGTTGTATTAATCAGCTCGCAGAACATCCTGCCAAAGCTGGATATTGTTATGGTAGATAATTTACAGGGGGCGGCCTTGGCCATTCAACATCTGGTTGATTTAGGCCATCATCGCATAGGATTGGTAGGAGGGAGCCGTGATGTAAGTTCAGGAGAGCAGCGCTATCAGGGATATCTTAAGGCGCTTATGGAAAACGGTATAGCGGTGCAAGAGGAATTAATCACAGAAGGGAGTTTTGATCACAACGGGGGGTATGGCTGCATGAAAAGACTCTTGAAGTTAGAAGAACGACCGAGCGCGGTGTTTGCAGCCAACGACATTATGGCGATCGGGGCGGTTTCGGCAATTCTAGAAGAGGGCTTACGAATTCCCAAAGATATTTCAATTGTCGGGTTCGATGATATTTCCTACGCAAGCATGATGTATCCCAAACTGACCACCATTTCGCAGCCGAAATTTGAAGCAGGCGTGGCAGCAACGAAGATGCTTTTTGAACGGATTACTATACAGGCGAACGTAAAACCCAGGCGAGTAGTGTTGAACCATTCCATAATTATCAGAGATACAACCACAAAAGCGTAAAATTTTTTTGAAACAATATGTAAACGATTACATATAATAAAGGAGCTAATTTGTTATCAAAAACTGTCGTATTGGCAAATAGAGAAGGTTTGTTTGATAAAGCCTATGGCGCTTTGATTGGATTGGCGATCGGAGATTCACTGGGAGATCAAGCGCGGTCATCTGAAGCGCATGAAAAATACGGAATCAGTGTCGATCTGGATGACTCGGGGGCTTGGAGCACAGACGACACTGAATTTACGATGATGGTTGCTGAAACTTTGATCGATCACCAAGGGACTTTAACCACGGATATCGTAGTGGATTCTTGGATCAAGAAGGTTGTTTCGGTCAGTAACCTGGGGCTCAAGACCGGAGAGAGTGAAAAGGGAGCAGCTGAGAACTTGCGCAGAGGCATACGCCCACCCTTTTCAGGCCAAGATAATTCCTATAATCTCAGCGATGGGGCGGCGATGCGAGTCACGCCGATTGGAATTATCCATGCGGGTGATCCGAAAAAAGCAGCTGAAAAAGCGGCTATCGAGGCAGAGGTCAGTCATTATCAGGATGGAATTTGGGGTGCACAAGCTGTTGCTGCCAGCGTGGCAACAGCAATGGCTGATGGCACATTAGAAGAGATCATTGACGCAGGAAGATCATGCGCACCAGATGGTTCCTGGCTGGGGCGGGCTTTTGATCGTGCGATGGAGATTGTCGAAGAATCAAACACCGACATACTAAGAGCCTGGAAACCTCTCCATCAGGCTTTATGGACTCCCTACCGCGCATCAAATCCAGAAGCCTTGCCATCAGCTTATGCAATTTTTGCTCTCACAAAGGGCAAATTTTATGAAGGAGTGATTGCTGCAGCAAATTTTGGCAGGGATGCTGATACTATTGCCGCTTTAGTGGGTGCTTGGAGTGGAGCGCTTCATGGAAGCCAGTGCATTCCAAAAAAATGGATCGAACAATGCCGATACCCTGCAGGCCGGAGCCTGCCTTCAGCCAGGAATACAGATATCAAGCATATCGCAGAACAGTTGATAGAAATCATCAAGTGAAACTAAAAAAATGGGTCTTTCTTAAATATTCAAAGGAGGTGTTTATTGAAAAAATCAAACAGCACGAATGATTTAAATATAATTTAAGGAGATGAAAAAAAATGAAAAGTCAAAAATATTACGCGTTTGCATTGGTTCTAGCAATTGCTCTGGTTTTCAGCGCTTGTGGACCAAGCCCATCAACAGAGGAAACTGCAGCAGATTCCGCCGCCCCGGTTGAAGAATCGACCGGTCCAGTAAAAATCAGCGTGTATTCCGTTGCTTGGTCCCCATCCAGCATCAATATGATGAAAGACCTCATTGAGAAATTCAATCAGGAGCATGAAGGCGAGATCATGGCAGAATTCGTCCAGGGAGATTGGGGTGAAGGAGATACCTACATCACTTCAGGTGTGGCTGGCGGCGGAGGTATCGCGGACGTGATTGAATGGTACCTGGGCGGCGCACTGGACTGGTACAACCAAGGATATGCGCTGGACCTAAGCCCGTATGTCACAGACGAGGTTAGAGCCAGCATGCCGGAATTGTTATGGCAGGCTCGCACTGCGCCTGATGGCGCCATCTTTGAAAGCTGCACTGTTGCCGGCGAACACTTTGTCAATTTCTTTAACCCTGAACTGATACGCAATGCTGGCATAGAACCTCCTGCCGCTGGGGAGACCTGGACATGGGATGAGTTCATAGAGAATGCAAAGCTGTTAACTTTGGATGCGAGCGGCAAACATATTGGAGAAGATGGTTTTGATCCCAACAATGTGGTTCAGTGGGGCTACGTGCCGAGACTGGACGACCGCCAGATCTATGAGAATATTATGTATTATTCACTGCAATCAGCAAAGAAACCCATGATCCGCAAGGGCGATGACGGCATGTGGGATATCTTCTTCGACGAGGAGTCCATGCCAGCCATTGAGGCATTCACCAGCATCATCTCGGAAGGAATTACACCAATGGAGTCAATCGGTTTGGTTGGCAGTACGCAGGACGAGATGTTCTTCCAAGGGCAGGCAGCCATTGTGCCAAGAGGGTATTTCAACATCGCAGTGCTTATTGATAATTACCCTGACTTCGAATTCGGGGTCATGCCGATCGCTATGGAAGACGGCAGCAACTATTTCGCCTCACCAGAAGTTGGGCAGGGATTCTCAGTACCGGTAACGACAAAGCACCCAAAAGAAGCAGCTGAATTTGTGTTCTGGTTCCAGCGGGCGGATAATCAGGCTTTATGGATGAATGCCCTTATGCTTGATACCTGCAACCCAGCTGCCTATGACGAACCAGTCATCAAGGACAATCCGTTATTTGACGTAATGAGATTCTATAAAGGGATTGAAAATTACGTTGAAGCTGAGGTTAATCCGAATGTGGATGAATTCCAGACAACGGTATTCGGAACGACGATGATGGAAGTAATGATGGGCAACATGAGCTTAGATGATGGCATAGCACAAATCAAAGCAATCTCAAAGGATGTCCTAAACCAATAACCTATTAATGAAAGGGTCCTGCCAGTCATTAGGAATGACTGGCAGGATGAAATTCATCAAGAGGATGAGCATGATCAAGCGTTTATTCGGCAATAAAAAATTACTTCCCTATTGGTTTATTCTGCCAACTATGATTGCGCTTCTGGTCTTTTCTTTCTATCCGTTGGTCTCAGGTATATATCATTCTTTCACGGATATTGAGTTCATTGGGGACAAAGGTTCGTGGATCGGTTTGGGCAACTACATCGATTTATTCACGGGCAATTTAGGCGCCTCTCGTTTTTTCAAGCAAGCATTCGTACAAACAATCCAATGGACAGTATGCGTCGTTGGAGGGCAGTTCATCATTGGGTTTATTGCAGCGTTATTATTGAACCGAGATTTTTTCGGCCGTTCTTTTTTCAATATCCTCATTCTAATCCCATGGACGATTCCCAGTGTAGTGATGACGCTGACTTGGCAGTGGATGTACGACCCATTTTTTGGATTGATCAATTTTTATCTACAGAAATTTGGAATAATCAGCAAGTATATTACCTGGGCTGGGCAACCAATTTCCACCATCTGGCCGCAAGTGGTTGTAGGAATATGGCGTGGTATCCCTTTCATAACTTTGATGCTACTTTCTGGATTAAAAGCAATCGACAAAGAACTATATGAGGCAGCAACAGTAGATGGTGCAAACCCAATCCAGCGCTTCATCTATATCACATTGCCCTCACTGCGCACGATCATTATTATTAATCTGATGTTGACTACCATGTGGTGGTGGAACTCATTTGACATCCAAAAAATCATGAGCCCTGTCATGGGTTTGGGCTATAACGCTGCAACGCTGCCGATTCTCGCTTGGTTTGAATCATTTGTGTGGAAACACCTTGGCAAAGGGGCGGCTATTTCAATCATCTCGCTGGTCGTGCTTCTGGTCATCATGATACAGCGCATACGGCAAGAAATGAAATCAATAAAGGAATAAGGTTTCTCAATGAGCAGAAGGAATAAGAAAAAATTTCTTACTTTTGTTAAAGATTTCTCATGCTATGTGTTGATCACTTTGATCACCATTTTTTGCATTTTCCCGATCGCTTGGATTATTAAGACTTCATTTGAAACCCCACAGTTCATCCGCAATCCTCAGATTCAATGGATTCCCATTAAGTTTACATTGGGCAATTATCTCAGTGTACTATCAAACCCAAATGCCATGCTGGGCAGATCTTTCATCAACAGTCTTATCATCTCGCTTTCATCAACTTTCATATCTCTGGTCATCACTACCATGGCGGGTTATGCATTATCAAGGTGGAGCTTTAGGGGGAAAAATGCCATAAACATTTACTTACTAATGGTCAACATGGTGCCGGGAACGCTGGTTCTTATATCAATGTTCATCATCCTCAATAGGGTTGGACTTGTAAACACACGCCTGGGGTTGATTTTGTTCTATGTTTCCACTGGCCTTACTTTGGCAACCTGGATGTTGAAAGGCTATTTCGATTCCATTCCGGTGGATATTGAAGAGCAGGCAATGGTAGATGGTGCTGACAGAATGACAGTAATCCGCAAGATCATCATGCCGCTAGCCTTGCCGGGAATTTTTTCAACCGGCGCTTATCTCTTTCTCAATAACTGGAATGAATATATGGCGGCTTCCACAATTCTACAGAAGACTGAATTACGCACATTGTCGGTACAGATTGTCAATTTCATGGGATTTCAGCGCATTGAATGGGGCCCTATAATGGCTTACAGCGTGATTGTGATGATCCCCTCCACGATCATGTTTATCATTGCCCAAAAGCAGATGGTGGCAGGTTTAACAGCAGGATTCTCGAAATGAACTCCGTAAGTATTAAAGATAACGCATTGAGGATCATAGCATTCAATCATCCAGCCAAGATCGAAGTGTGTGTTCCAATGCGACTGTTAGCCTATCAGGGCTGCAACCACGAAGGATTTCATAATACAATAAAAAAAGAACAGACAAATCGATGGCAAGATATTTGGGGGACAACCTGGCAATTACATCCGGATGGGATCAGTGAGATGCCGGTGGATTTTCCCTTGAAGGGTGGAAAAAATGAATTACTGACATATCGATGGCCTAATCCGTGCGATGAAAGGATCATCAAAAAAATTCACAGTGACTTCAAGAAAAGCGTAGAAAAAGCAGATGGTTTTCTAACCGGTTTTCACCGTGATTTGCTATGGGAGAAGAGCTGCATGCTGGCTGGAATGGAAAACATGATGATCTGGTTTAAAACCGAACCATACCTGGCGAAAGACATTCTGCGGCATATAATGGATTTTCAAGTGTCTATTGCTCAAGAGTATTTAAGTCTCGGTGTTGAAATGGTTAAATTTGGCGATGATCTAGGGGGGCAACGCAATGCTCTTTTCAGCCACCAGATTTTTGAAGAATTTATTTTGCCTGAATATCAACGGTTATTCAATCTGTATCGGGAAAACGATATTTTGATTTATTTCCATTCCTGCGGGAAAATCGAGAGCTTCATTGATGATTTTCTCCGGTTGGGGGTTAATGTTTTAAACCCTGTACAGGCTACCGCCAACAACCTTGAAATGGTGCGCGAAAAAACCAACGGGAGGATTGCTCTGGAAGGAGGAGTAAATTCCGCGGTTGTCATGCATGAGGGCAGACAGCAAATTGAAGAGGAAGTGAAAAAGAGAATTCTTCAACTCGGCAAAGACGGCGGCTATTTCTGTAAACCAGACCAAGTCATGCCGTATCCTCAAGAGAATATGGACGCGTTTATCAATGCGGTAAATACCTATGGTAAATTTCCTCTAGATGATTAAGTCTTTAAATCGGCTTGGGAGGAATAAACAAGCTAAGTCACCCCCAAATTAAATGAATTTAAAAAAGGCATGAAATTTTTAAATAAAGCATTTGAATCTGAACCCAGGGTGTTGAACCTAAAAGTTCGTTATTATCGCTGGTTTCCAGCAGAAGCTCACCAGGGCTTTGTGATGGAGAATCTAAAAATAAACCTGCAAGAAACAGCATTTTTATTGATTGATGTATATTGCAGTGGATTGCATACAGAACACAGCGGAAGCAAGGATGCATATTCTAAAAAATGGCATCAAATAACCGTCAACCAAATTGCTCCAGCATTATTTACCGCCAGGCAAATCGGACTACCTATCATCTACGTGAACAACAGTGCTCCGAAGGTGGATCTTCAGAAATCTGAATTTGCAGAGAAACTTCGCAAGAGCCTTGGATTTGATATGACAAAAGATTTTGTTGAAGCGGAAATTGATTCAAAAGAGTATTTGAAAGGAAAACCAATACAGCTTAACTTTCCACCGGAGATTTCTCCCCAGCCAACTGATTACTTTATTCGCAAGCATTTTTACAGCGGATTTTTTGAAACGCGTTTAGACACCCTCCTGCGAAATCTGAAGATTCGTAATCTAATATGCGTTGGGTTTGTGGCGGATGCATGCTTGTTCACTACAATAGCAGATGCTGTTTTCCGCAATTACAAAGTCATCTTGCTGAGAGATTGCACACTTGCTTCAGAATTCCCACGAGAAGTAGAAGAGTTGAAGAATACACAACGGACCATTCTTTGGATTGAAACCATTTTTGGCGTGTCATTGACTTCAGAGGAATTCATTCAAGCATGCCAAAACCAAATTCTTTGATCCTGCTCTTTATTCTAACCAATTTCAATGCTTTGCTGGAAGGAACCTTCGTTTTTGAGAGTAGACAGAGGAACATTATCACCATGTGAATCTAAAAACACCAATGCAACGTGCAAATGCTCTCAGATTAAGTGTCAATTCAACAAACTTCGTGTATGCCATTGTAAGAGACTTGAATTGGGTTCGTGAATAGATAAAAAGTGCTCTCGAAGTTCGAAAAAGGTAATAATTAGATTATGAGTATTGGTTTGGAAAATATGTTAATCAGTCTAACCAAGATAAAAGGGTGCATCGAACGCAAACGCATTTCCAGCTGGGATCGTTCGGGAGGCAACAATGATTATATCGTTATCGACTCGGGAAAGGAGCAGAATATCGCTCATTTTTCCGGCAGCGGCTGTATCCGGCACATCTGGATGACCATGGCAAGCCCATCCGCTTATTACGCCAGAGAAGTAGTGCTGCGCATGTTCTGGGATAGTGAGGATGACATGACTCCGAGCGTTGAGGTGCCGATTGGGGATTTCTTCGGTATCGGCCATGGTATCGTAAAGAATTTCTGGTCGTTACCTCTCGCAATGAGTCCGCAGGATGGCCGAGCATTTAATTGTTATTTCCCTATGCCGTTTAATACTGGATTTAAAATCTCAGTAGAGAACCAGAGCACGCAGCCGCTGGAATTCTATTTTCACGTGAATTTTGAAACGTACCCGCAACCACAGCTAGACACTGCTTACTTCCACGCCTGCTGGCGGCGTGAAAATCCGACAGAGGGGTGGGTGATGGATAAGCCAGCAAATTGGGAGAGCTTGCAATCGGTATCCAACCTCAGTGAAGCGGAGAATTATCTTATCCTTGAAGCTGAGGGAAAAGGGCATTATGTAGGCTGCCATCTGGATATTGATTGCTTTCAGATGGGGAATGTAAAGTGGTACGGGGAAGGAGATGACATGTTTGTCATTGATGGAGAACCCTGGCCACCGCGACTGCACGGAACAGGAACCGAAGATTATTTCAATACAGCTTACTGCCCGAGCCAGGAGTTTTGTACGCCATTTTTTGGAATTACTGTCAACAGCGGGGATGAAAAGTGGAAATGGAAGGGCAAAAACTCACTCTATCGCTATCACATTGTTGATCCGGTTTATTTTAACCAATCTATCCTCATCAGCATCGAACACGGGCATGCCAACCATCAATCCAACGATTATTCCAGCACGGCTTACTGGTATCAAACGGAACCTCACATAAAATTCTCACCTTTATTACCGGTAAACCTGCGACTTCCAAGATAAAGCACTTTTTTCAAGGAGAATAGATGCATCATAAAGACTTAACTGACCAGTCGCTTGTTCAGGCAGAACTCAAAGCTCTACAGGAAGAGGGATATGAAGTCCAGCCTCTAAAAAAATGGAACCAGCACACACGACTCTCGGATTTTGAAATCGATGAATTTTGGCGTGAAGCCAATTCGCTAACTGGCAAACAAATAGTGAACAACGAGCCTTCGGATTACGATGGCATTCTTGCTGCACGCAATAAGAATAATAACTATCATCTTCCCAAACCCCGTGAGGAAGAAATGCAAGATCGCATTCTAGGAGCCTGGTTAGGGCGCTGCGCAGGCTGCACGTTAGGCAAACCGGTTGAAGGCTGGCCGAGACAAAAAATCAAAGAATATCTACAAGCCGCGGGAACTTACCCGCTTGAAGGTTACATTCCAGCTATGTCCCCTTTCCTGCCGGGACTTGAACTGCATCAAAATTATGTTGGCACGACAAGGGGGAACATCATCAAAATGGTCAGAGATGATGATATCGACTACACTATTATAGGGCTCAAGGCGCTTGAAACATACGGATTGGATTTTACCGCCAAAGATATCGGCAGATTGTGGTTGGAGAATCTTCCCTTTTACAATATTTTTACCGCCGAAGCAGCGGCTTACCGAAATATGGTTAATCAACTAGAACCCCCGCAATCTGCCTGTTACCGCAATCCTTACCGTGAATTTATCGGAGCGCAGATCCGGGCGGATATGTGGGGCTATATCCACCCAGGGGATCCAGAAAGGGCAGCCGCAATGGCTTACCGCGATGCAACGATATCGCACACAAAGAATGGTATCTATGGTGAGATGTGGGCAGCAGCCTGCATTGCCGCCGCTTTTGTCTTGGATGATCCCGCTGAAATCATCAAGGCAGGGTTGAGTGAAATACCATGCGACTCACGGCTTTTTAAGGCCATTCAAAACACACTGGTCTGGGCACAAAATATGAAGAATTGGGAAGATGTCTATCGGATGATCGAAACCCATTTTGGGCATTACCATACGGTACACGTGATCAACAACAGTTGCTTGATAGCGGCAGGGTTGATGATTGGAAGGGGAGATTTTTCTCAGACTTTATGCAGTACACTGATGGGCGGATTGGATACAGATTGCACGTGCGCAACGAACGGTTCAATTGCAGGCGCAATGCTGGGGGCAAAACAATTACCTCAGGATTGGGTAGATCCATTCAATAATGGATTGGAAAGCCTCGTTCATGGTTTTGAAAATAGCCGCATCTCTGATCTGGCTCAAAGGACATGCAGTTTTATTGTTTAACAATCCGCAGGGCAAGCTGATTTGATGGGGCGATTACCAAAAACGCATCGCGGTTGAACTAATCGAGCACACAGGGGTAATAAGAGGTTATGAAAATGACAGGAGACTCTGGATGCACGGCGCATGTGAGTACGAAAAAAACTCAATCAAACCGCAACTCAAACCAGACATCCCCGTCTTTTTCATGGGTTATGGAGAAACCATAACGCAGGTAGAAATTAATGACGTCACGCCAAGAAGAGGTGGTTTCGAGAATGATGCGTCGAAACCCGCGCAAGCGTGCCTGCGCGCACAGGTTGGTGAGCATTAGATTGCCAATACCCTGCCGGCGACTGCCGGCAGCCACCGACATGCGCACGATCTCAGCGGTATCCCGCGAGCGGGGAAGCAGCGCGCCTGTGGCGATGATCTCTTGATTGCGGCAGGCAACCAGGAACAAACCGCTCTGGTAGGAAGCGGCGATGTCATCCAGATCGGGATTCTTGGAGAGATCCAGTTTGCCCCAGTGGTCCAGCAAGCCGGCCAGCACTAGCGTTTTCACCGCCTTTTGATCTGACGGCTGAAAAGAGCGGATGGTAATTGAAGAGAGGGGATGCTCAGAGTGCATGGATGAGAATTTTACTTCATCGCGGCAAGAAAAGAATCCAGAGTGTTTATATCCGAAGCAAACCAATCTGGTCTTGTCGCTGGATGGCTCGAAAAAATTTCCAAGGAGCATTCTTTTCAAGAGACGCTCCTTAGAATTTTGAAACTCAGCCAAAGACCGGAAAAGCCTATTCGACGATCAAGGCAACCGGCGGAACATCGTCAAAGCACAAAAAAACCTGCTGGCCAATACTTGCTGAAGGCACCTGGAAGATCATATGGACGTATTTTTCCGTACTTAAGTCAATTTCCTCGCCGAGCGCGACGAAAAAGCGTTTGACCTCAATCTGCAGCGGGTCGATTTCCTGCGCTGCTTCTGTTACGCCCAAATAATATGCCCCCCACTTCTGCGCGTTTTCATCCTTAATCATAATGTTCTGGGTGCTCATCACTGCAGTAGAGGCAAGTGGTTTGACCTTGAAGCCAAGCGATACAAAACGCGCGCCCTCGGCAGGCAAAGCTTCTGCGTTTATTTCAGCATCCTTTACCCCTCTCTCCAAAAGGGAAGCGCTGATCAAAACCAACTCCCATTTCTCGCTGACAACCGTTTCTCCGATTTGGGGGATGGCTGCCTGTGTGGGCAGGGGTGTGTTTTCAACCGTCGGAAGAGGGGTTTCGGTTGGCTGCGGGGATTGTGTTGGAGGAACGGCAGCGGTTGTGGGAGCCGTTTGGCAAGCAACTGCCGAACCAAGAATGGCGAGCGAACAAAGGATAAAGCAGATTGTATTCATGTTTTCTTTCCTACAACGAAAAATTTTTGTGTAAACATGGGTAATGAAATACCAGCTAAAGACCAACAGGCCAATAACAAGCTGCAATTCTAACAATGAATGTCAAAAAAGGACAGGAAAAGGAAACAGCAGAAGACACCATTCGACCAGGGCGGCAATCAGTTTTGAATGGACCTTCTCAGTGCGGCGGCGGCTTTACGGATGACGGCTTTGCTGCTCTGGGAGAATTCTTCCGCTGCTGCGAACAGCTGCGCGTGCGCTTCAGGCAGAAAAGGGGCTGACTTGGTCAATCCCTGCAGAGCATGGCCAGCATGCCTGCCATTCCAAAGCGATAAGGATTCCTTCAGCAAGGGAAAGGTCAGCTGCGCAGCCGAAGAACTGGTGCCTGCCAGGCTGCCCAGCGCATCAATGGCATAATCGCGCACGATAATGCTGGCGTCCTGATGGATGATTTCTGAAAGAGTGGGCAATTTTTCCAACAGGGTTTGCGGGGTATATGCCGCAGCCAGAGCCAAGGCGTGCATAGCCTCCCAGCGCACGCGCGTGGTCTTATGCTGCAGCAGATTCATCAAAGAATCCGCAAAGGGCGCGACCCATTGCGGATTCTGTTCGGCAACCTGCGTCAAGACTTCGGCGCAATCGCCCAACAAAGCAGGATCTGTATGGCTCAACCCATTTGCCACCTCATTCAACAGGGAGAGATCTTCCAAGCAGCGCAGGACCACCCTTTGGTTGGACGCCTGCGTGCGATCTCCGACCTGCGAAGATAATTCAGAAAGAATTGACATGCTCACACCTCTCATTGAGGATTACTTATTTTGCGAATCGTTTTCAGAATTCACCGAAAAATGTTTTTGGAACAATTCCTTAGAAAGCCGGCGACCGGTTTCGGTCAGATAGACCGAAAGCTCTCTGCCTTTGGGGTCGCTGATATACCCTTTCTGGTGCAGCCTGCCGAGCGTATCCCAGTCCAGCCCTTTCCAGGCTTTGGCGCCGAATTGGTCGGCAGAGGTGGTGAGATAAAGAAGCGCCAACACCATTTCATCCACTTTATCCTGATCATAGAGCATAAGGTGCTCCTTTCTTAACCAGACTGTCGAAATAAGCGGTCAACCAGCATGATTACCAACAATGATGAACCAGACCGCGGATGTGTTGATCATAGATACCGCGCACCTGCTGCATGGTCTCGATAGACAGGGGCGGCAGATCGACTGCCGAAAAATTCTCTTCAGCCTGGGCGGGGCGCTTGGCGCCGGGAATGGCGCAGGTGACGGCGTCGAACATCAAAATCCAGCGCAGGGCAAACTGAGCCAGGCTCATGCCTGCAGGGCAGATACGCTTGAGCTGTTCAACTGCCTGCAGTCCGGTCTGGTAATCCACACCGGAAAAGGTCTCGCCGCGATCGAACTCCTGCCCGTCTCGGTTGAAAGCGCGGTGGTCGTCGGGAGAGAAACTGGAATCGGCTGTGAACTTGCCTGTCAGCAGGCCGGATGCCAGCGGCACGCGCGCCAGAATGCCAACGCGGCGTTTTTTAACCTGTTCAAAGAGCAGCTCAGAGGGACGCTGCCGAAAGATGTTGAAAATGATCTGCACACTTTGAACATTTGGATACTCTATCGCCTTGAGCGCTTCTTCTACTTTTTCCACGCTCACGCCATAATAGCGGATCTTGCCGGCAGCCACCAGATCATCCAATACGCCGAAAACTTCAGGCATGTAAAAAACAGGGGTGGGCGGGCAATGCAGCTGCAGCAGGTCCAGGGTTTCCATGCGCAGATTCTTAAGACTGCGTTCGACAAAAGCGGTCAGATTGGCGCGGCTGTAACCGGAAGCTATATGCGGATTCAAGCGGCGACCGGCTTTGGTGGCGATGTAGATGGTTTGGCGGGTCTGCTGACGCAGCTTGGCAATCAATCGCTCGCTGAGTCCATCGCCATAGACATCGGCGGTGTCGAAAAAATTCACGCCCAGATCCAAGGCACGCTGCAGGGCAGCCATCGATTCCGCTTCAACCACCGGTCCCCAGGTCCCGCCAATCGCCCAAGCGCCGAAACTCAGTGCCGAAACCTTCCAACCGGTGCGTCCCAATTCGCGATATTGCATTCAATCCTCCACAAAGAAAACTCGAATATATTGTAGCATTTCCCCAAACAAGGATTCAACAGAAGTAAAGCATACTTGACATTTCGTTAAAAGTGTCTATAATGTAAAGTGTACTTTACATTATTATGATATGAAACTTACCAATAAACTGAAGGAAGCACGAGTGGCAAAGAACATGACGCAGGCTGACCTGGCGGATAAGGTGGGTGTGACACGCCAGACCATCATCGCCATTGAAAAGGAAAAATTCGTGCCATCCGCCAAGCTGGCGCTGGAGATCACCCGGGCCCTAGAGACAAAATTTGATCAGGTCTTCTGGCTTGAATAAAGAAAGCAGGAAAAAAATGAGAAGAGATTTGCTACCCTATACCCTCAGCCGGATCGTTCTATCGCTGGCTTTGGGCGGTTTTTTCTATTTGAGCGGGTCATCTGTGTGGAGCGCCATGCTCATCGCTGGGGTGCTCATTGCCTTGTTCTTATGGGCACCCAACAGCGGCAGGTATTCCGTCCATCCAGAATACGGCATCACTGCCCTACGGCGGGATGAACGCACCCAGGTCATCAACGATCAAGCGGCCCGCAACGCCTTCGTGGTGGTGATGCTGTTGAGCGGCGCAGCCTTGATATATTGTGGGGCTATTGGAATCGCAAGCGATGCGTTGGTTTACTTAAAAATCATCCTGTTGGCGGGCGTTGGCGTTTACTATATCTCCGATCTTGCACTCAGAAGAACACAATGAGGGGATCTCTGCCAAAGGCGATTAGAATAATCCGCGGCAAGCGTTATAATTTATACAATGAAAAAGAATAACGTATTGACTCATATTTTGGCTTGGATCGGAACTGTGCTGGTCAGCCTGCCCATCTTCGCGCCAATCCTCTTTAGCGTACTTGCTCTCCTGCACGGAGGTGGTCTCCATTTTGATTACCTCATGCCGGCTGAACTATTTATTTTCATTCTGGCAGGAGGGGCAGTCTTGATCTGGGCGGCTCTACGAAAACAGCTTTATTCGAAGCAGCTAATTTGGGGAGCTGCGGCTGCAATCGCCACGTTGGCCGGCAGCCAATCTCTGGCGGTTGCCAGCGGGTTGGCTTCGGGCACTCGCGAAGCAAGCGGAGTATGGTGGATGAGCGTGCTTGCGCTGCTGGGAATCTATCTCTGCGCATGCGTATGGATATGGGTGCATGGAGTGCGGCTGCTGCGCAGTCTGCAAAGCTGATCGCATCAATGCGGTAGGGATTCACCAGTTAATAGAAAAATCTCCCTCTATTGAGGGGGAAAATGACAACCGGTTTCTTCCAGATCGAGAGGTGTCCTACCCGGGACAAGGATTTGAATCGCTTGCCACAAAGCGATCAATCACGGTGATGCCCAGCATTTTGAACTGATCCATGCTGGTCAGGGCTTGCAGGGATTCTTCGAGGGTGATGGTCTCTCGGATCAAGCGGCGCGGATCGAATCTGCCCGCCAGAATCATTTCAAAAATGCTTCCATAGCGGTGCGCCTGAATACCGTGGCTGCCCAAGATCTCCAACTCATGCGCGATCACGCGATCCATTGGAATGTTGGGTTGGCTCTGTTCAGCCAACATCAGCCCAACCTGGATGTGCTTGCCGCGTTTGCGCAAGTTGGCAATGGAATTGAAACAAGTGCTGGGATTGCCCAGCGCGTCCATGGACACATGCACGCCGCCACCGCTCAACTCGCGCACGGCGCCAACCACATCCTCCGTTTTTAGAGAGTTCAGGGTAAAAGCCGCACCCAGCGAGCGCGCGAAATCCAACTTGGCATCATCAATATCTATAGCGATCACCTGCGCACCGGCAGCGCAGGCAATCATGATGGCGGATAAACCAACCCCTCCGCAGCCGTGTATCGCCACCCACTGCCCGGCAGAGACTTTGGCCTGGTCCACCAGCGCACGAAAAGAGGTTACAAAGCGGCAGCCCAAGCTGGCAGCTGTGACGAAATCCAATTCATCCGGTAAGCGCACCAGGTTATTGTCGGCATAATGAATGGCAACATACTCCGCAAACGAACCCCAGTGGGTGAAACCCGGCTGGAATTGATGATCGCAAACCTGCTGATTGCCTGAAAGGCATTGCGGGCAGCTGCCGCAGCCGCACACAAAGGGCAGCGTCACACGGTCTCCCACCTGCCAGTTGCGAACATGCCCGCCGACTTCCACAATCACACCAGCCAGTTCATGCCCGGGCACATGCGGCAGATGGATATCCGGGTCGTGCCCCATCCAGCCATGCCAGTCGCTGCGGCAGATGCCGTTGGCTTTGACTTGAATCACCACGCCATGATCGTCCACCTGCGGATCGGGTACCTGGCGGATGGTCAAAGGCTGACGAAATTCTTCATAAACAGCTGCTCTCATCGCTTACGTTCTCCTCTTTTTTTGAGATGATCTTCATCGCAACAACAAATCGGATTATACCTGCTTGTTTTTATGAAAAATGACCGGACTCACAGCAGTACCCGGGTAGATAGCGGCTGGATGATACAATTCCGTTGATGAGGATTTTTCCAAGAGAAAGGATCGCATATGGGAGGGTTAACAAATCCGGATATTGTTGAAGATTTCATTGCAGGTGCGAGTAAGGCTTATCAAGAAATTGTCCAAAAGATCATTGCCCTCGCACTCTCGATCAACCCCGATCTGTATTTCGCCATCAAATGGAAACAGCTAACCTGTGCGCTCAATGGCGATTTTCACCATTGGCTATTCGCAATACGCTTGAACAAGAAGGCCGTCAGCCTCACTTTTCATTTTGGCGGTCTGCTACATGATAACCAGAGTTTGCTCAGCGCTGGCACCAGCAAGTTCCTGCGAAGCCTGTATTTTCAATCCGCGGAGGAAATACCCGAGGAAGCCGTGCGTGATTTCATCGCCCAAGCACTGGACAAATTGCCATATTTCAAGCAACACTGGAAAGAGATCAACCAAGGCGAAAGGAGCATGGATTAGAAAATGAGCGAGTCCTTTTGC
>CAYVJI010000014.1:27756-29765 GCA_964451805.1 uncultured Pelolinea sp.
CCAGCCCATATCCTGGTTGAAAAGCTAGGCGCACAGGCAATCAGAAAGCATGCTTCCACCCGACATGAGCTGTACTTCGAAACAGAGGATATTGCCGCGGTCTTGGAAAAGATGGTCAACGAGCATGTCAAGCTGCTGCATGGCTTGCACGAGGAGCCGTGGGGGCAGAAAACGATGCGCTTTTTCGATCCGGATTGGCACTTGATCGAAATCGGCGAGCGGCTGGAGACATTCATTAGACGTCTTGCCCGTCAGGATTTTACACCCAAGCAGGTGTCGGACAGAAGCGGTGTGCCTTTAGAAAACGTTAATAAGATTTTGGCGGGGGGATAAGAATTCCAACCAGTTACTTATGTATTACTAATAGTTCTGAAAAATATGGAAACCGGCTATGATATAAATCGTAAGTACTTAATATGAGCGTGAGGTGAGTTATGGCAAATCAATCCAAAACTTTCTCCATACGCGTTGTCGCGCGCATGCTGCTGATTGTGATTGGCATTCCCTTGTTGCCGCTGCTGGTCTCCTGGCGCTGGGACTGGCGGGAAGCCTGGTTATACGCCATCGTCAGCATCGCGGGGTTTGTGGTCAGCCGCTGGCTGGCTTCCCGAAGGCACGCGGACCTGCTGGCAGAACGCGCCCGCTTTCTGCAGCATGAGGATGCCAAAGCCTGGGATAAACTGCTGGCGCCGCTGGTGAGTATCGGCGCAGGCTTGATTCCACTGACGGCTGGGCTGCAAGCCCTGCTGGCCTGGTCCTCGAGATTCAGCCCGACAATTAAAATCTTAGCGCTGGTTTTCATCCTAGCCGGGTACGCCTGGGGATCGTATGCGCTGATCGAGAACCGCTTTTTTTCGGGCATGGTGCGCATCCAGTCTGAGCGCGGCCAGAAAGTGGTCTCCAGCGGACCTTACCACTGCATGCGCCATCCCGGTTATGCCGGAGCGCTGCTGGTTTACCTGGCGACACCGTTCCTGCTGGATTCCACCTGGGCATTCATCCCGACGCTTTTCATCACAACGGTGCTGATCATTCGAACGCGCTTGGAGGACAACACCCTGCAGGACGAACTGCCGGGCTACCGCGAATATGCCCAGCGCGTGCGCTATCGATTGATACCGGGCATCTGGTAGTCCTTATGAATTCAAGCAAGGAAAACATTAAAGACAAAGAATTGAAAACCCAAGACCTGTACCGCAGGGTGATCCTGCGCCTGCTGGCGGGAGCAGTGATCCTCACTGCGGTTGTGATTTTGCCCGCGGGCAGACTGGCATACTGGCAGGCTTGGGTGTACCTGGCGATCATATATATCCCCTTATTTACAGTTGCCTTGTATTATGTGAAACATGATCCGCAGTTCTTAGAGCGCCGCATGCGCCTGAAAGAAAAAGAAAGCGAACAAAAGCAGATCATTTCACTTTCATTCATTCCATTCAGCCTGGCTTTTGTGCTGCCAGGTTTCGACCAGCGCTTTGGCTGGTCGCATGTTTCAACCGGAGTGGTGCTGGCAGCAGACGCATTGGTCATGTTGGGCAATTGCATCATCTATCGGGTCTTTCATGAAAACCGTTTCGCCTCGCGCATCATTGAGGTCGAACAGAAACAGACGGTCATCCAAAGCGGCCCTTACGCCATCGTGCGCCATCCCATGTATATTGGTTCGTTACTGCTGTATATCTTCACGCCCTTGGCGCTGGGCTCAGCCTGGGCGGTCATTGCGGGAGCCATCATGATACCCCTGATCATCGCCCGCATAATAAATGAGGAAAGCGTCCTGAAGCGCGACCTGCCCGGTTATCCGGAATACATGCGCAAGACCCGATACCGGCTGATCCCCGGAATCTGGTAGCGTACTTTTCGTGAAGAGCCCCAAAGCATTTCAGTTTTTACGAAAATTTACGCAATGGGCGAAGTCCAATCCAGACGTGCTTGCAGCGGCTCTGGTCGGTTCATACGCACGCGGATATGCCCGACAGGACTCGGATGTGGATCTTGTGCTCATCACCCGC
>CAYVJI010000015.1:0-28123 GCA_964451805.1 uncultured Pelolinea sp.
CATCTTTCTTCCGTGCCTTAATCATACCTTAGCAAGCAAAAAAATCAACAAATATTTTACACTCAGTACCATTCAATTAAAAACAAAGTCTCCGAGTAGGATTGGAATACAATAGAAGTGCAACTTTTAAAAATATGCAACGTATATAGGCTCAGAAATAGTAAACCAAAATGGAACAGCTCGCGAGCATGACTGAGGTGGATTGCCTGAAATTGGCCAGGCAAGGAGACCAGGGAGCTTTCACGACGATCGTGGAAACTTACCAAAATCCGGTATACAACTTATGTTACCGGATGCTTGGTGAACCCCAGGCAGCCGAAGATGCAGCCCAAGAGACATTTTGGCGCGCCTATTCCAATTTAAACCGCTATGACCCGCAGCGCCCCTTTGCGACCTGGCTGCTCTCCATTGCAGCTCATCATTGCATCGACCAACAGCGGCGCAAGCGCTTGCCCACAATGGATCTCGATGAAATTATCGAATTCAACGCGGAAGATCCTGCACCAAATCCTGAAAAGATGCTGGTGGAAACGCAATTTACAGAAGAGGTTCAAAGGCAGTTGGCAAAATTAAATGAGAAAGATCGCGCTGTGTTGATCTTGCGGTACTTCTATGAATGCTCGGAAGAGGAAATTTGTCAGACGCTTTCAATCACAAAAAGCGCAGTGAAGAGCAGGTTGCACCGCGCCCGGCAACATATGGCCGAACAATGGAACGCAGACCAAATTAGCCAATCAACAGAAAGAAGGCAACATGAATCACAAGTTATTTGAAAATTGGATTCTAGATGAAACAGACTTGACGGAAAATCAAAAAAAAGAACTGCAGGAACATCTGAAGGTTTGTTCTGACTGTCGTCATTTAGAGAATGGTTGGCAAGCCAGCAAGAACCTGATTCAACAATCGACTCTAAAAACCCCTGCCCCAGGTTTTAAAACTCGCTGGTTGATTCTGGCAGAGAAAAAGCATCAGTTAAAGAAAGTACGTCGCTACCGCCTGACCATCTCCGCTGTGGTTTTAGCCTCTTTCGCCGCATCATTGGTCTACATGATCGCGAGTGGTTCTTTCCTTCACATGCTCTCCAATAGCTTTACCAACCTTTACCGCCTCATATTCAATATTACTGACAGTTTATCTTTCTTGGGCTACTGGTTGAATCGTATGCCGATTGTCATTCCCCTTTCAATTAGTTTTATTCTGCTTGGTTTAGTTAATGCTTTCATGATGGCAGGCATCTTTACTTTATGGAATCTAAAACAGAGGAAATTGCAGACGAATGAAATTCAAACCGATTAAAACACTCCTTTGCCTTTTCGCGCTTATTTCACTTGCATCTTGCGTGAATCCTTCTATCGGCGAAGAAAGTGAAAATCGTTTTCGGAATGTATATCCCAGTCAATTCTTGACCGGTGATATTTATGTTCTCAAGAAAAATGAGAAAATCGATGGCAATATTGCGGGCATAGGAACAACGCTGATTATTGAAGAAGGCGCAACTGTTCTAGGTGATATCAGCCTGGTTGCCAGCAATCTGGAGGTCAACGGTCGCGTCGCAGGGGATGTCAATGCAATAGCTGGCACCACTTCAATCAAGAATACCGCTATCATCACAGGGTCAATCAATCAAATCTTAAACCAGACGAGAACAGATCCAGACGCAGTGATTGGCGGCGAGATCCATACCTATGTTTTCCCAACATCCGGAGAGGGCAACCTTGTCAAAGGGGTTGTGAATTTGCTGGATTGGATAAAGCCTTCTGTTTGGATTTTACTGCAAGCAGTACGCATACTCGCTCTATTGTTATCAACTTACTTGGCTGTTTTCCTTTTCACAAAACCCACCCAAATGGTCATTTTAGCGATCAAGAAAAATCCGGCCGTTGCCTGGGGAGCAGGTATTTTGACGCTATTCTTCATTCCGCTGAGTGCCATCATACTGATTTTCACCCTTTGCCTGAGCCCGATTGGGATCATCCTCTTTTTGGTTCTATTGATTTGTGATATTTGGGGATGGGCAGCGATAGCCAAGATAATCGGCGATGGATTAGTGCATTGGTTGAAGCTGAATTGGAGCGAAGCAGCCATCGTGCTATTGGGTGCTCTGGTTGCCGGTTTGTGCACTTCGCTGATCAGTCTGGTACCCTGTGTTGGTTTTCTGATCAATAACCTCCTCTCCGCTATCGGTGTGGGTGGAATTCTGCTCAGCCGTTTTGGGATGATTAAATCCTGATCCCAAACATTTCCGTTTTCTAGCAGGCATTTGCCTGCATATTTTTAATTTAAATGCTGAGGACAAATGGGTATAATCGTAGAATAATCCTTTTTTAATCAAAAAAATGAGGTAAGCATGAAACAGGTTCTGCAAAACCTAAGAAGTGGAAAAACTGAAGTCCTCGAAGTTCCTGTTCCTCACATTAAAAAAGGATGTGTCTTGGTAAAAACCATCGCTTCTTTGGTATCTGCAGGCACCGAGCGCAATCTGGTTGAATTCGCAGAAAAAAACCTGCTTGGGAAAGCGCAATCCAGGCCTGACTTGCTTAAGCAGGTCATTGAAAAAGCGCGCCGCGAAGGTTTGCTTACCACTCTCGATTCTGCCCTCAATCGCCTCGACCAACCGCTGGCATTGGGATATTCATCAGCGGGTATGGTGGTTGAAGCGGCGCAAGATGTCGCCGCATTCAAACCAGGTGACCGGGTTGTTTGTGCTGGCGGAGGGCATGCGGTGCACGCAGAATATGCATTAATACCCAAAAACTTGTTGACTCTCCTCCCAAATCATATTGATTTCGAATCAGGAGCTTTTGCCACCATGGGTTCAATTGCCCTGCATGGCATTCGTTTGTCAAAACCTCAAATTGGTGAAAAAGTCGCTGTTATTGGTCTGGGGTTGTTGGGTTTGATCACAGCGCAGTTGGTACAAGCAAGTGGGTGCAGTATTTATGGAATGGATATTTCTTCCAAGCGCGTGCAATTTGCACAAAAGCTCGGAATTCAAGCGGAAACCAATCAATCAGCTTTAGAAAACGCCTTGTCTTGGACACGCGGCAGAGGCTTTGACAAGATACTCATCTGCGCAGATACGCCCTCCGATGAGACGGTGGATTTGGCAGCCAAAATCGCTCGTGACCGCGCGCAGGTAATTTCTTTAGGTGTTGTAGGGTTGAATTTACCGCGCAAACCTTACTTTGAAAAGGAATTGTTTTTTCAAGTATCCCGTTCTGCAGGACCTGGCCGCTATGATCCTGTGTATGAAGAAGAAGGGCATGATTACCCACTCGGCTATGTGCGCTGGACAGAAGGAAGAAACCTGGAAGCATTTGTGGATTTGCTAGCCCATGGCAGGCTTGATATGCAAAAGCTGATCACCCACCGCTTTTCCATCAACGAAGCTCCTTTGGCTTATGATCTGATCACAGGCAAACGCAAAGAAAATTATTTAGGCATTGTATTGACCTACCCACAAAAGACCAGTCAGCGTAGCCAAAGAATAACCTTGGACGGAATAGCGTTTCAACCCAAAGAAGCACAATCCATCACTCTAGGTGTCATCGGAGCTGGAAATTACGCTAATGCTGTTTTTCTTCCTACTGTCAGAAAAATTGGCGGTTTAAATCTGGGAGGAGTCGCATCCACAAATGGTTTGAGCGCTCAACATGCAGCCCGCAAATTTGGCTTTTCTTTCGCAAGTTCCTCAGCCAATGAAATGATTAATGAAAGCCAAATAAATACTATCGCCATCTTAACACGCCATCAAAGCCATGCTGATCTTACCCTGAGAGCTCTAAAAAAAGGAAAACACGTTTATTGCGAGAAGCCGTTGGCAATTAAAAAGTCTGAAATTGATGAAATCGTTGATTTTTTGAAGAAGAAGAAGCATCCTCTGCTGACTGTTGGGTTTAACCGCCGTTTTGCGCCCATGGCAAAAAGAGTGAAAGATTTTTTCCTAAGTTCCACCGAACCATTCTACGCCCACTATCGAGTGAATGCTGGGTTCATTCCCGCAAGCCATTGGCTGCATGACGCTGAGCAGGGCGGCGGACGATTGATTGGGGAAGCATGCCATTTCATCGACTTGATCCTGTTTATCATCTCACGCAATCCTCTACGTGTAAACGTAGCGTCACTGCCGGACTGTGGCAAATACCATCATGATAACTTTGTCATTACAATAAATTTCGAAGATGGCTCTGTCGGTTCCATTGCTTATCTTGCAAATGGCAGCAAGCGTCTGCCAAAGGAATATCTCGAGGTTTTCAATAATGGCAAGATCGCTATCCTAAACGACTTCCGATCTCTTGAATTATTGGATGATCAAGGCTTTTTCAAGCAACGGTCATGGTTTAGACAGGATAAGGGGCATCAGGCTGCTTGGACAGCATTTACAGATGCGATTCGATCAGCAAATCAAGCGCCTATTTCTTATTCAGATCTAATGTTGACCAGTTATGTAACTCTGGCATGCCAGCAGTCTTTGCTGAGTGGGAAACCTGTTGAAATAGCTGAATATCTATCAACCATCTGATATGTTAAATTCGGGGCGTCTTGCTCTAAAACTCAAAGCGTTTTCCCAATTAGGGATCAGGGCAAGCCTGAACTATTTAATTTATCAAATTGGGTTGTATTCGGGTTTTTACACGCTTGCTTCTCCCATTGGGGGATCTAATCATTTTTGGAAGGAAGAGGAACTTAAGCCTAACTGGTTTTGGCAGCTGCCCAATTCAACAGAATTGCATAAAACGCACCGCCAGGAAGAGATTGAGCACTTGATTCTTGAGGCGAATGAAATTCGGCAAAAGAAGTACCGATATTTTGGCGGGCAGTTGAAAACACTGAACTTGAATCCCGAAAAAAATAAACAGCATTGGTGTTTGTATGAGAAAAAGGCATTACCCATGCATTGTAAGGATATAAAATATGTGTGGGAACCTGCTCGGTTTGATTGGGGTGTTCAGTTGGGAAAAGCTTATTATGTTAGTCAAGATGAATCCTATGCACTTGCTTTCTGGCAGTTCTTTGAGGAGTTTATCCAAGCCAATCCAACCAACCTTGGTCTAAATTGGACATCAGCTCAAGAAATCGGCCTGCGCCTGATCAATCTGGTTCTCTGCGGTCATCTGATGCGTGCATCGGAGCATTCAAGCCCGCAAAGATTGGCAGAATTATACAAAACGGTCGCTAAACATGCCGTCCGCATACCATTAACAGTGAATTATGCCTTCGCACAGCAAAATAACCACATCCTCTCAGAAGCTGTCGCGCTTTTTACCGCAGGAATTTTCCTGCCCAATCACCCACAAGCAGAGGCATGGTGCAGGAAAGGATGGCATTGGTTCAATCAAGCGCTTATCCATCAGATAGAAGATGATGGCGCGTACATTCAACATAGCAGCAATTATCATCGCATGATGTTAATGCTTTCTTTATGGATGAAGGTGATCATTGAAAAAAAGCGCCTTGAATTTGATGAGATAACTCTCAAAAAATTGACTGCGGCAACTACGTGGCTTATTGCCAGATTGGACTTTTCCTCTGGGCAGCTACCCAATCTTGGTCACAATGATGGCAGTCATATCTTTTCTTTATCGCTCTGCGACTTTGCAGATTATCGGCCGGTAGCGCAGGCTGCTGCGCGCGCCTTTCTTGGTCGACCTATTTTGGATTTCGGTGAGTGGGACGACCTATGCCTCTGGTTCGGAATTCCAATTTCCCCTGCAAGCGAACGATTGCCAGTTCCAGTTAAAGACGGCAGCAATTTGATCCTTGGAGATCAGCAGAATTGGGCCGCATTGAGAGCAGTGCAGTTTTCTGCACGCCCAGCCCACGCAGACCAATTGCATGTAGAGATATGGTCACATGGATATAACATTGCCATGGATGC
Source organism: uncultured Pelolinea sp. (assembly GCA_964451805.1). Lineage (GTDB taxonomy): Bacteria > Chloroflexota > Anaerolineae > Anaerolineales > Anaerolineaceae > Pelolinea. The sequence goes on from CAYVJI010000015.1 coordinate 5,879, forward strand.
AGGTACGTTCCAATACAATGCTCCCCCGCCTTGGGAGAATTCATTATCAAGCACATCAGTGCATAACACCATTTCAGTCAATGGCCAAGACCAAATGATCTATGCTGGCAAATTCCTTTGGCTGGATTGGAGCCAAGCTCGGATCATAGAAGTCTCCCCTACCAGTGTTACTGCCTTGCATGACGGATATCAACGCTTTGGTGTGATTCATCGTCGAACATTGAAAAAGTTATCCGAGGATGGGTGGGAGATCTTGGATGAGTTGCTGCCTTTCCATCTTGCTGCACCTGTTATTCAAGCAAATTTAAACTGGCTTTTGCCTGATTGGCCTTTTACAAGAATCGAAAATCAGATTGAACTGGAAAGTCCCCTTGGTTTAATAACTCTTTCGCTTGAACAAGATTCAAACCATCAGGAAATGAATCTGGATATTTATCGTGAAGGAAAATCCTTGCTGTCAGGAAAAGAAAGCATTCGTCTGGGTTGGTACTCACACACCTATGGGATAAAGGACCCAGCTTTGTCTGTTCAATTTACTGTACATAGGAAGCCTCCCTTTAAAATTTGCTCAACATTTCACTTGCCAAGGTTTAATTGTTAAAATCTGATGATGCACATTCTCCTGATCCATCAAGCGTTTGCTGCCCTGGATGAACCCGGTGGCACCCGGCATCATGAACTCGCCAGATTATGCGTACAATCAGGGCATAAGGTGAGCATTATCACGAGTCCGGTCAGCTACCTCACGGGGAAATCTACAAGAAAAGGTAGAGTTACGCAAGATCATGAAGGGTTAATTTCTATTTATCGCGTTCCTGTTTATTCTGCTATCCACAAGAGTTTTATTCATCGCATCATCAGTTTTTTTTCTTTTATGATTACATCCTTTTGCAGGAGCATCTTTATTGAAAAAGTTGATATCGTTTGGGGAACCTCCCCTCCCATTTTCCAGAGCTTTACCGCTTGGTTGGTCGCAAAATTTAAAAGGAAACCCTTTGTGCTTGAAATCAGGGATCTTTGGCCTGCTTTTGCCGTAGCGGTGGGTCTACTGAAGAATCCTTTATTGATCAGACTCTCGCTTTGGCTCGAAAAATTCCTTTATACGCATGCTGATTTGATCATTGTAAACTCCCCTGGTTTTATCTCTCATATCAAAGCAAATGGTGGACAAAATATACACCTCATCCCAAATGGCGCTGACCCGATCTTTTTTGAAAAAAATCCCAAAACGGATTTGAAAATAATTTCAGTTCTCGCAAACAAGAAAAAACAAGAAAAGAAGTTTTTTATCATGTACACCGGCGCGCATGGCATGTCGAACGATCTGGAGATTGTCCTGAAGTCAGCAAAAATCTTGCAGGAACACTCCAATATCCACTTTGTGTTTGTCGGGGATGGGAAAGAAAAATCCAGTCTTATAAAAGAAGCTCATCATCTCAACCTTACCAATATCGATTTTATTGATCCGCTTCCGAAAACATCAATGCCGTCCCTGCTTTCGAATGCAGATGCCTGCTTGGCAATTCTTAAACCTGTGGAAATGTATAAGACCACCTATCCAAACAAGGTTTTTGACTATATGGCCTGCGGTAAACCTATAATTCTTGCCATTGATGGAGTTATTCGAGAAGTGATCGAAAAAGCCAGATGTGGTGTCTTTTGCCAACCTGGTGACGAAAATGCATTGGCGAAGGCTATACTTATGTTACACCAACATCCTTCCTTGGCATTGCGTATGGGTAAAAATGGACGTTTGTACCTCTCGCGCCATTTTAACCGAGCAACGATCGCAGATTCATTCATTGGATTGCTGGAGAATGAGGTCGAAAAATGGCAGATAAAATCTTAATCGTTGAAGATGAATTGACCCTTCAGGAAACACTGGCATTTAATCTTAAACGGCAAGGGTATGAAGTGGAAACTGCCTCTGATGGGAATTCTGCAGTTGAGAAAGCCAATCAATACCTCCCAGATTTAATCCTGTTGGATATCATGCTGCCCGGCATGGATGGCTTTGAAGTCTGCCGCCTTTTACGAAAGGATATGAATGTGCCAATTCTCATGCTCACTGCGCGTGATGATGAGATTGACCGCGTAGTAGGATTGGAGGTTGGTGCAGATGACTACCTCACCAAACCATTCAGCATGCGCGAGTTGATCGCCCGTATTAAAGCTTTGCTTCGTCGTTCTAAGATCGTCCAAGAAATCAGCCAAACTGAATCAATGATACAAAAAATCCATGTCTTTGGCAATTTGACGATTGATGAAAACCGGCGCGAGGTTGCTTTAGCGGGAATACCTCTGAATCTCAAACCCAAGGAATATGACCTGCTTTTATTCCTAACTCAGCATAGAGGACACGTACTTTCCAGAGAGTTGATTTTGGAAAAAGTATGGGGATGGGATTTCTTTGGTGACAGCCGCACGGTGGATGTTCATGTCCGTTGGTTGCGCGAAAAGATCGAAGCGAACCCCGCCAAACCAGAACGCATCATCACGAGCAGGAGTGCTGGTTATCGCTTTGAAGGATAGAATCCTATGCGCAATACACTTTTTTGGTGCATCTTATTGGCATTCATTATTCCCCTTACAATCTTGATCTTCTTTTTAAATCAAAGCGATGCCAACATTCATGTTGATTCAATTTTGCACAAATATTCCATCCCAATTACTCTCTTTTTTTTGGTTGTTATCATCCTCTTTTTTATCATTGCTCGCTTGTATGCCAAACATCTCGAAAAAATATCCAGAATCCTGCACAATCCTCATGAGCTCTCTTCCCTTTTTTATCGCACAAAATTTCTTCCGCTTGAACTGCAAACACTTATCAAAAATGTTATTGACTTAAATAACCAATATCTAAAAGATCGAGCAGATTTTACAGCGAATGAAGCGATATTTACCTCAATCCTTAGGAATATGAGTGACGGCATATTGCTTGTTGACCAGAATGGTATCGTGACCTTGATGAATCAAGCAGCTTGCCAATGGTTTAATGTATTGGAATCAGAATCCAAAGGACATACGTTAGCAGAAGTCATTCGCCATTACAAAATGAATGAACTGTTTGAAAAAGTGCGATTGAACCAAACTCCCACCATCGAGAGCTTTGAAACTGCTCCGGAAAAATTTTTCATTCAATGCATTGCAACCCCGTTGAAAGAAGGTGAATCAGGTAGTATTCTATTTCTCATGCAGGACCTTACCCGCATTCGCCAATTAGAGATCGTGAGGCGTGATTTTGTCAGCAATGTTTCACACGAACTCCGCACACCACTGACATCTCTTAAATTAATTACGGAAACCCTGCAGGATGGCCTGCTGGAGAATCCCACCGAAGCACAAACATTTTTAACACAAATGAACGCTGAAGTGGATAACTTGACCCAGATTGTAGAAGAATTGCTTGAGCTTTCCAAGATTGAATCAGGCAAAGTGCCCTTAGAAAAACACCTGATAAATCCATGCCGGCTGCTTGTCTCTGCCCAGGAACGCATGTCTCTACAAATCGAGCGTGCAAAACTAGAATTGAAGCTGAATTGCCCAAAAGATCTGCCAGCAATTTTCATTGATCAAACCAGAATTGAACGGGTGTTGATCAATCTTATTCACAATGCTATAAAATTCACACCGCCCTATGGGGAAATCGAATTATCTGTAAATCAAGAAACTAACCAGATCATCTTCGCTGTCAGAGATTCTGGGATTGGAATTTCTCCCAAAGACCTCTCAAGAATCTTTGAGCGCTTCTATAAATCCGATCGTTCGCGCTCTCAAAGGGGCACCGGATTGGGGCTATCCATTGCCAAACATCTTGTTGAAGCCCACGGTGGAAGAATCTGGGCAGTAAGCCAAATCAACCAAGGCAGTACATTCTTCTTCAGTTTTCCTCTCGCGCCTAAGAATTAATCATAATTTAACCTTTTCTTAACTTTTTTTCCCCTTGCCGTTAATTTTCAGTTGGTACGATTGGCGTTGAATTTAAAAATACAAGGAGAAAAGATGTCGAAAAAGTCATTCGTATTATTGGCTGTTCTGGTGGCTGGCATGCTGATTTTTGCAGCCTGTGCACCTGCGGCCGCCCCTGCAGCTGAATCAGAAGCCGCAGTTGAAGAAGCACCTGTTGATGAAGCTGCTCCCGCAGAAGAAGCATTTACGCTTTCTGGTCAAATCCAGCTGGCAGGATCCACAACCGTACAACCCCTTGCAGAGGAATTGGCAGCAGCATTCATGGATATGAATCCCGATGTCACTATTGACGTTCAGGGAGGCGGCTCTAGTGTTGGCGTCACCTCGGCTGGTGAAGGAACTGTGGATATCGGAATGGCATCCCGCGAGATCAAAGATTCTGAATTGGAGCAATTCCCAGCTCTCGGAGTCCATGTAATTGCTTTTGATGGTATTGCCGTAGTTGTCAATCCTGAAGTCGAACTTGCGGGCTTAACCAAGGAGCAAGTGCAAGCGATTTTCGCTGGTGAAGTAACGAACTTTTCTGAAGTTGGCGGACCTGACGCGCCAATCACCGTAGTTTCCCGTGAGGAAGGTTCCGGCACCCGCGCTGCCTTTGAAGAACTGGTTATGGAATATAAAGATGAAGCCGGGGAAAAGCAGATAATGCCTATTGTTGAGACAGCATTATTACAGCAATCCAACGGCCAGGTTCGCACGGTAGTCTCGACCACACCGAATACTATCGCCTATCTCTCATTTGGATTCCTGGATGATTCCATCAAAACCGTTGCGGTGGATGGTGTGGAACCCATGGTTGAGAATGTCAAGAACGGTACCTATGCAATTTTCCGTCCCTTGAACATGCTCACCAATGGCGAACCTTCAGAATTGGTGAAGGCATTCCTGGATTACATCCTGGCAGATGGTCAAACTATTGTTGCAGAAGAATATATCACTGCGAATTAAATATCATAAATCTGTAACAAGCCCCAAGGGGCACATTTCACAATCATGTGCCCCTTTTTCTATAAAAACCTGGGTAATCAAAATGGAAAAAAGACAAATTGTTTTTATAAAATTTTTATCAATTGTATTTTCTTTGATTTCTTTCATAATTCTTATTCCCATTCTTTTTTTTCGAAGCAGTCACACATCAATATCATTTCCCATGTTTGGAACCCTGCCAATACCTGTTCAAGGATTATGCGCTGCCCTTTTTGCAGCAATCGCTTTTGGATTGTGGAAATTCAAAAATTGGTCAAGAGCAGTTATTATCCTTTCTTCAATGATTATGATCGCGGTGTTGGCAGTATCTGGAATTTTTAAATTCTCCATGGTTGTTTTTTCAGGTGAGGAGATTACTTCACTTTCAATTATTCTTTCTACCTTTTTGAATGCTCTTCTAGATTTCATCCTTAAATCCTCAATACCATTTGGATTGATGATCTGTTTGAAAAAATTTGATGGTGTTTTCTCTGAAAGCCAAAAACAGCGCTTCATTATCGATTTGGTAGTTCAAAAGGTATTATTGATCATTGCTTCAACCTCTGTTCTGATCGTAATATTGATTTTTTTATTTACCTTTATTGAATCTACAGACGCAATCAATGAAATTGGTTTAGGAGATCTCCTCACCGGTACAATTTGGCGCCCGGGAGCCATTATCGGAGACACAGAAGGTCAGTTTGGGTTAATCCCGATGATTCTAGGATCGATTTACAGCACGCTGGGTGCGGTTTTTTTGGGTGTTCCGCTTTCAATTTTTACAGCGATTTTCCTGGCGGAAATTGCTCCTCCATTAATTCGGGATCTTTTCAGGCCCGCCATAGAACTATTAGCTGGCATTCCCTCTGTCATTTTCGGTCTTTTTGGCATGATTGTGCTAGCTCCATTAATCAGGAATTTTGAAGTTGCCGGAAATAGTGGTTTTGGAATCCTCAATGCCTCCATCATATTGGCAATCATGATATTGCCAACCATTACCAATGTTGCTGAAGATGCCATACGTGCTGTTCCAGATTCCTATCGCCATGCAGCGCTCGCAATGGGGGCTACGCGATGGCAAACGATTATTACAGTTGTTCTGCCTGCTGCCAGGTCCGGTATCGCAGCTGCCATAATCCTAGGAATTGGCCGTGCGTTAGGCGAAACAATGGCCTTGATCATGGTGATCGGGAATTCCATTGCGATTCCTACACCATTAGATAACAAGAACCCACTTACATTGTTTCTTGCCACAACCAGAACGTTGACAGGCAATATCGCCGTAGAAATCAATTACGCCGCGGGTGTTCATCGCAGCGCTTTGTTTTTCACGGGCGTATTGCTATTTTTGTTGCTGTTGATGATCAACCGCGTTGCACATTTTATCTTGCAGGAAAGAAAAATTTCATGAGAGGATTCAATGGCAAAAATCATAGAACCTATTGACGAACATTTTATTCGGAATCAAAATTCCAAGAAGAATTTGCATAAGCGTAAGTTCATTGAAAAATTCTCATTCTCATTTATCTGGCTAGCTGCAACGTTCACCATTGTGATTCTTTTTTTCTTGGTAGGATATGTCATTAGTAATGGAATCAAAGTTATCGATCTTGAATTTTTAACGACAAGGCCTGCCGGAGGAGTTTCTGGAAAAGGAGGAATTTCTACAACTGTTGTGACAACAATTTACCTGGTTTTTCTCACCATCGCAATTGCAGCACCGCTTGGGATTGGGGCTGCAGTTTTTATGATTGAATATGCCCCGGAATTTTTGAAAACAAAAGGATTTGCGGCCCAATTACTTCAAATCATCCGCACCAGTGTGGAAATTCTTGCGGGTGTACCATCAATCATTTTTGGATTATTCGGATTCGCAGTTTTTGTTTCTTATATGAAATTTAAATTTTCTCTTTTATCTGCGGGGCTGAGCGGTGCCTGCCTAATTCTACCCGTCATTATCCGCACGACAGAAGAAGCCATCCTTACTGTACCGAAATCGTATCGAGAGGGAAGCCTTGCCCTTGGAGCGACAAAATGGCAGACTGTTTTCAATGTCGTTCTTCCTTCAGCCACGCCGGGGATCATCACAGGAATTGTCTTGAGTGTTGGGCGGGTAATTGCTGAAACTGCTGTTTTCTGGGTTACTCTTGGTGGAAGTTATCGGTTGCCAAAAAATCTTTTGTCCTCAGGAAGAAGCATGGCGTTGCATGTCTATATGTTAGCCAGTGAAACTAGAGCATTCGATAAAGCATTAGGGACATCAGCTATACTTATTGTTATCATCATTTTTCTAAATTTATTTATTAACATTACTTCTAGGCAGTTTTCGAAGAAGTTTTCTGGAAAGTAAGGGATTTTTATAATATGATTACAAACAACAATACAAATGGCAAAATAAAAATCAATGTAGAAGATTTTAATTTTTTCTATGGCAAATTTCAGGCGTTAAAAAATATCAGCATTGGTATTCCCGCAAATCAGATCACTTCCATCATCGGTCCATCAGGCTGTGGAAAGAGTACTTTTATTCGTTCTTTCAATCGCATGAATGAATTGATTCCTTCTACGCACACAACCGGCAAGATCATTCTCGATGATAAGGATATTTTTGCCATTGATCCAGTGGAGTTAAGAAAACAGGTCGGCATGGTTTTTCAGCGCCCGAATCCATTTCCAAAATCCATCTTTGAGAACATTGCCTTCGGACCGCGTGCGCATGGCATTCGTGATCGACGCATTCTGGAAGAGATCGTTGAGAAGAGCCTTCGACAGGCGGTCTTGTGGGATGAGGTTAAAGATTCATTGAACAAATCCGGCTTGGCGCTTTCAGGTGGACAACAGCAACGCCTTTGCATCGCTCGTGCTTTAGCAGTTGAGCCTGAAGTCATTCTGATGGATGAACCTGCGTCAGCCTTGGACCCCATTGCAACCTTAAAAATCGAAGAACTGATTCAACAATTGAAGGAAAAATATACTATAGTTATAGTGACGCATAATATGCAACAAGCCGCACGAGCTTCAGATTACACCATGTTCTTCAATATGGCGGAAGACCGTGCTGGATATTTGGTCGAATCTGGAAAAACTACTGATATTTTTACAAACCCAAAGCAGGATCTAACAGAACAATATATTTCTGGTCGTTTTGGATAGAAACAAAGAGGTGATGCATGGCACGCGAAATTTTCGAAAGAAAAATAAAACAAATCCAGGATGAGATCCTGATTTTGGGCAGTATGGTTGAACAAGCCACCCTGGATTCAGTTACCGTTTTTAAAAATAAGGACATAAAAGCAGCTAAGACAATTATTGAGGATGACCAGAACATTAATGATAAGCGATTTGCGATTGAAAACGCCATCCTAATCCTGCTGGCTACACAGCAACCGCTGGCGCATGACCTGCGGCAATTAGCAGCGATGCTCCTGGTAGCCAATGAACTGGAACGCATGGGGGATTATGCCAAGGGTATTGCCAGCAATACTATTCGATTGGGCATGAAAGATATTCCTGTTCCTTTTCGGGATATTGAAAAAATGGGGCAATTGGCAGTCGGAATGCTGCACCGTTCTCTATCCGCTTTTATCCAGGAGGATATTAATCAAGCAGCGGCAATTCCCAAGGAAGATGATGAGGTTGATGCATTGTTCAATAAATGTTATCGGACAATTGTAAATGGCATGATTGCGAATCCCTCAACTATTGATGATGCCAGCTTGTTGTTATGGGTGGTACACAATTTGGAAAGGTTGGCGGATCGGGTGGTTAACATCTGCGAACGCACTGTTTTTATTAAATCGGGAGAAATGCTTGAAATGAGCGGTAGTTTTGATGAAATGGATGATGAGTTGGGCGAAGAAAGTTGAAAAACTTGTTTACCAAATCACGAGCCTGATATAATCAACCATCAGGCTTTTTCTTTTACATAAAGGCCAAAATTATGTTAGAAAAAAATCCTTGCAAGGGAAAATTGATTGTCGTAGAAGGCATTGATGGCAGCGGCAAATCAACGCAGATAGACCTCATCTATAAATGGATGATTGAAAAGGGCAAATCAGTCTATTTCAGCGAATGGAATTCATCTTCTCTCATCAAGAGTACAACCCGATTGGGGAAAAAACAAAAAGCCTTCACACCCACCACCTTCAGCCTCATTCAGGCAACAGATTTTGCCAATCGTTGGGAAAACCATTTCCTGCCCATGCTTAAAGCCGGAGTGATTGTGCTCGCAGATCGTTACGCTTTTACAGGTTTTGCGCGGGATGTCGCGCGTGGAGTGGATCCCACCTGGGTGAGAAACTTGTATTCTTTTGCTTATCAGCCTGACTTGGTTTTATATTTCAGAGTGCCGTTAGATGATGCGGTTGAACGCATCCTCTCAGGAAGGAATAAACTGAAATATTACGAAGCCGGAATGGATTTGAACCTGTCGGATAGAAAAGTAACCAGCTTCCGGTTGTTCCAAGCCAAGATCCTGGATGAATATGAGAAAATGTTGAAGGAATTCAACTTCCAGATCATCGACGCGACCCGACCGGTGCATAAACAACAGAAACAAATACGAGGTCTGATCAACGAGATTCTTAATGGCTGGGAAGGATTGCCGAATCCGATTCAATCGGCTCGTCTGTATGCCAAAAAGGATCAATAGCATCAAGCTAGGTGAAGCATGACTCAATTAAAGTATTATGGTGCAGGTTTTCCTTATCGGAAAATTAAAAAGCTACCAGGAAAATTGATCGTACTAGAAGGCACGGATGGTGTTGGTCGTTCCACGCAGATTGAATTTCTAAGAAAATGGTTGGAGAAGAATGGTTATGCGGTATCAGATACAGGTTTAAGACGCTCACCATTAACACAACCTGGATTAAACGAAGCAAAAAAGGGTAATACGCTTACGCCACTCACGATCAGTCTCTTTTATGCTACCGACTTTGCGGATCGATTGGAAAATCAGATCATCCCTGCTTTGAAAGCTGGTTTTTTCGTTCTATCCGATCGCTACTTTTATTCAATTGTCGCACGCGACGTTGTGCGCGGAATTGACCCACAATGGGCAAGGGATATTTATAGTTTTGCCCTCGTCCCCGATATCATCTTTTACTTGAAGGCGGATGTGAATACCTTGGTTACTAGAATTGTGCATGGCCGCGGTTTTGATTATTGGGAAGCAGGGATGGATCTTCTCAAGCAGAATAATCTGTACGACAGTTTTTGTGAATATCAAGAATGCATGATCTCTCAATTTGACCAGATGTCAAAGGAATATAATTTCATCGTCATCGATGCCAATCGCACCACCAAAGAAATCAATGATGAAATAAAGCAGAAACTGCAGCCAATCCTTGAAGAATAGAAAAAGCAATCATGATGGCGGGTAAAAAGAACAACGAAGGGATCACATCTTATTGCGCAATGGCTCTGCAGCCAAGCTTACAGGTTCTTAAAAAGAAAGCCCATAGCATACAGAAACGCCGCAACATGGAAGACATCCATGATCTAAGGGTCTCTTCACGCCGCATTCGAACTTGCTTGTCAATTTTCGAATCCGTTTTTCCTCAAAAAAAACACAAAATATGGCTGCGGGAAATTAAGAGCATCACTCAAGCATTCGGTTTCGTGCGTGATCTGGATGTTCAAATCGATCTGATTGACCAATTGATCCATTCCAGCCAAGATAAGAGCCTTCTTGCCGGATTAAAACGCATTCGATTGCGCTTAAAACAAAAACGGCAACGAAAACAAGCGGATACTCAGCTTGCCACCCTGACCATCCTTGAAAGCGCCACCTTACTTGAGTTGGAAGCCTGGATTCAAAACTCAGCTAAAGCCGAGGGGGTTGACCAGCAAGATTCTATGACGCTTTTCCAGTTGGCATACGAGCATATACAAAAACGACTGGATGAATTCCTCTTCTTTGAGGTATTTATTTTTGATCCAAGCAGGGTGGATGAATTGCACCAGATGCGCATTGCCGCAAAAAGGTTGAGATATGCCTTGGAGGTCTTTTCTATCTTATATGAAGGGAAAACGGACTTCGCCTTGGAAAAAGCGCGACAATCCCAACAAATGCTCGGTGAAATTCACGATGCAGATGTCTGGCTGATTTACCTGCCCGCTTTCATGGAAAGGGAACAAAAAAGAATACAAGATTTTTATGGATATAAAAGTCCCTTCCTGCGCTTAAAACCTGGCGTTGAATTCTTATTGGCGAACCGTAAGCAGGAACGTGATAATCTTTATCAAAAGTTCCTTAAGGAATGGAAAAACTGGAAATTGCAGGAGATCTGGTTAAATTTGAGAAAAGTAATCTTTCTAACTCCAATGCAGGAGCCAGCGAATCAAACAGAATCTGTAGTTCCCACTTCAGATGATCCTATCGGAGGTCATGTAGACGCATCATGAAGAAAAAAAACATGCTACGAGGGTTAGATGAAAACCAAAAGAATGAACTCAGTGCAGTTCTAAAACTTGCCAAACAATGTCATTTTGAACCGAAACACACCAGACAGGTCACACACCTGGCATTGGAAATATATGAAGAGCTTCACAATCTTCACAGGTTGGATGCCCATGAGCGTTATTTTTTGCTTTGCGCCGCTTTGCTGCACGATATCGGCGTCCATACCGAAGGTCCATACGCGCACCATAAAACCAGTCTGAATATCATATTAAAAAGCCCTATTCTGCAATTCAGCCAAAAGGACCGCTTAATCGTCGGATCCATCGCCCGTTACCATCGCCGGGCTTTGCCTTCCTCCAAGCATGATCATTTTAAAGCTCTAAACAAGGATGAACAAGAAACTGTATCAATCCTATCAAGCATTTTAAGAATCGCGGATGGTTTGGATTATTCTCATAGGCGGCGTATTCAGCGAGTACGGGCTAATTTCGACAACAAGAAAATCACTTTCATTTGCTATGTCCGCAAATTTCCCGTGAAAAAAGAAATCAAATCAGCGAACAAAAAGAGCAATCTCATGTCGCAGGTTTTCAAGCGTGAAATCCGATTCAAGACTCAGCAGGGTGAGTATTTCATTGGCTGGAGTTAATGCGGCCTGAATGATTGTTCTAATCCTTTTTTAATGGGTTTTTAATATTGATTTGATATTCCAGGATTATCCTCACAAATGGTCATGATCTGTTTGAGAGGTAATCATGGATTTGAATAAATTCACACAAAAAGCTCAAGAGGCAGTTTTTCAATCACAGCAAGTTGCCCGCGAATTTGGGCACCAAATGATTGAACCCGCTCACCTCTTGCTAGCGTTATTGCAGCAGAGTGAGGGTGTTATCCCTGCTGTGATAACAAAAATCACAGGCAATAGCCAAACTTTAATCCAAGCAATCCGGAGAGAACTTGAAAAACAGGCGAAAGTATCAGGCTGGTCTGGAGAAATTGGTCTTTCCCGTCCAGCCGCAGATATCCTAGATGCCTCAGAGCGTTTTTCGAAAGGCATGCAGGATGAGTACATTTCTACCGAACATATTCTGCTGGGTTTATTGGAAAGTCCATTATCCAGATTTCTTGCCGACCATGGATTAACCAAGGATAGTGTATTGAAAGCGCTTGTGGAAGTTCGCGGGAATCAGCGTGTGACCTCCGCCAATCCAGAGACAACCTACCAAGCATTGGAAAAATATGGGCGTGATCTGACCGCAATGGCAAGGCAGGGAAAACTAGATCCCGTGATTGGAAGAGATGAGGAGATTCGGCGTTTGATTCAGATCCTCTCGCGCCGCACCAAGAACAATCCTGCGCTGATCGGTGACCCTGGCGTTGGTAAGACCGCAGTTGTGGAAGGTCTGGCGCAGCGTATCGTTCAGGGCGATGTGCCAGAAGGTTTAAAAAACAAACGCATCATTCAATTGGACCTTAGCGCGCTAGTGGCTGGCGCAAAATTCAGGGGTGAGTTCGAAGAGCGTTTGAAAGCTGTTCTGAAGGAAATTCAAAGCTCCTCAGGAGAGATCCTTCTATTCGTCGACGAGATGCACACTGTTGTGGGTGCAGGCGCGGCTGAAGGGGCTATGGATGCCGGCAACATGCTAAAACCTATGCTAGCGCGGGGAGAACTGCACATGATCGGAGCAACAACGATTAATGAGTACCGCAAGCATATTGAGAAAGATGCAGCTCTTGAGCGACGCTTCCAGCCGCTATTGGTCACTGAACCCAGCGCGGAAGATACGATCAGTATTTTGCGCGGATTGAAACAGAAATATGAAGTTCACCATGGTGTTCGCATTACGGATGCCGCAGTCATTGCGGCTGCGACACTTTCGGAACGTTACATAACCGACCGTCACTTGCCGGATAAAGCCATTGACCTGATTGACGAAGCCGCCGCACGCCTGCGCACGGAAATTGATTCCAAACCGTCTGCCCTAGATGAAATCGACCGCCAAGTCATGCAGCTGGAAATTGAAAAGCAGGCTTTGCAGAAAGAGAGCGACAAGAATGCCAAGAAAAGATTGGCAGACATTGAAATACAGATTGCCAACCTGAACGAGAAACAGGCTTCTCTCCAGATGCGCTGGCAGACAGAAAAGAAATCCATCAGCGAATTACGGGACATCAAGGAAAAGATTGAGGAAAAACAACTTGAGATTGAACAGGCTGAACGACAAGCTGATCTTGAGCGAGCTGCCAGATTGCGCTATGGTGAAATACCTGAACTTGAGAAGCAGAAAGAACAATCTGAAGCTAGATTATCAGATCTACAGAATGAAGGTGCACTACTGAAAGAAGAAGTTGATGCAGAGGAAATCGCGCAGGTGGTTTCACGCTGGACAGGTGTACCGGTCTCAAAGCTTCTGGAAGGCGAATTGAAGAAACTTCTGCATCTCGAGGATCATTTGCATCAGCGCGTGGTTGGGCAAGAGGAAGCTGTTCGGGTAGTGGCGAACGCGGTCAGGCGGGCGCGCGCCGGCTTGCAGGATCCCCATCGTCCGATCGGTTCTTTTATCTTCTTGGGACCAACCGGAGTCGGCAAAACCGAATTAGCCCGCTCGCTGGCGGAATTCTTGTTTGACGATGAACGTTCCATGGTGCGTGTTGACATGAGCGAATACCAGGAGAAGCATACCGTTTCTCGCCTGATCGGCGCTCCACCCGGCTATGTTGGCTTTGAAGAGGGTGGTCAATTAACCGAGGCTGTCCGCAGGAAACCATACAGCGTGGTTCTTTTTGATGAAATTGAAAAAGCACACTACGAGGTCTTCAATGTCCTGCTACAAATTCTGGATGATGGGCGCTTGACCGATGGGCAGGGACGCACTGTAGATTTCCGCAATACGGTGATCATCATGACCAGCAACCTTGGCAGCGAGCTTTGGCAGAATGGCAATGCGGTTGTGACTCGTGATGTGATCAGCCAAACCCTGCGCAAACACTTCCGGCCAGAATTCATCAATCGCATTGATGAGATCGTGGTATTTCACAAGCTGGATAAGGAACAGTTGGAAAAGATCGTTGATATCCAACTGGAACGCGTCAACGCATTGCTTTCAGAAAAAGGATTCAAACTCGAGATAGACGATCAAGCACGCCAATATCTCGCGCAAACGGGTTACGATCCGGATTATGGCGCCAGACCATTGAAGCGAGCTATTCAGCGCGAATTGCAGGATCCACTCGCTCTGAAATTCCTAGCGGGTGACTTTCAGCCGGGAAGCACAATCAAAGTAACAAAGGGAAAAGAAGGTCTTGAATTCTCGTAACAGCAAACTTGGAGCTGGATTGACTGACAATTAGGCTTGTACTGGTCAATCCTCTAAGACACCTTCGAACAGATCCTTTTCTATATAGTCATCTGTTGGAAGTGGAAATGCGCGCATGAAAGATTCGGTAGAGCTGAATTGTCTCATTAACCAAGAGACGATATAACCGCTCTTGCGGTCACCGCCTTGACTGGCATGACAGGCTACTGCCCGCTCACGGATAGCAGCTACTAACCTGTAATTGATGCGGGCATGGGTGGGAAAATCAGTTGCGAGCATAGCGGTCAGGTCAATATCCTTGTTCTTGCCAAAATGGCGCGCGTCTTGCCCAAAAATTGGCATGATCTTCACTGCCCAGCGCATGAAGCGTCGCGGAAAAATATGATAATAGAGTTTCTGCGGCACAAAGAATGATGATATGGGGCTTTTTTTCTGTGTCATTACAGCAGATAAAAATGCACGGGTGGTGGCATGATGGATGAACACATGGTCGGGGTGCAGGTAACCTCCCATTGGATCGAAAGTCAAGACCACCTGGGGTTTAATCAATTGCATGAGCTGGTTTATCTTCACTGTTAGTTTTTCCATGGGAGCATTGATCAGCGCTTGCGGATGGCGATTATCCGCGCTTCCCTGCATACCTGAATCGCGGTAATCGAGAAAATGCACCTGATGAATTCCGAGGGTTTGGGCTGCGCATTGCAATTCATGCTCTCGCAGGGCACCGATAGATGCGAATCCCGCCAGCTTCTCTTCCTCGACTTCTCCAGCTTCTCCGCGCGTTGCGCAGATCAGATGTACTTCAACGCCCCGGCTTGAATACAACGCAAGCGTCCCACCCATGCCAAATGTTTCATCATCTGGATGAGCGACAACCGCTAACAGCCGCTTATTGGATGAAATTGAAAACATCAAAGTCTCTCGCGTATTGGATCAGACGCAGCCGCAAATCGGACATTGAGGGTCCTTTTCGACCTGGATTTCTTGAAAACCCATCGAAAGACCATCCACCAGTATCAAGCGTCCAAGCGCGGCGGCTCCAATCCCCAGCATGAGTTTGATCGCCTCCAAGGCTTGCATGCAGCCGATCATGCCAGGCAGCGCGCCAACCACCCCCACCCCGCGATTTGCCTGTATCTGTTCCTGGGTAGGTGTCCTGTGAAACACGCACTGAAAGCAAGGCCCTTCTATTGCTGAGAAAACGCTCATTTGCCCATAGAATTGATAGACCGCCCCATAAATAAAAACCTTATGGTGCAATACGCAAGCCTGATTAATCAAATAGCGTGTCTCGAAATTATCAGTCGCGTCCAGCACAATGGGATAAGGCGCGATCAAATCCTGGATGTTGCTTTGATCGATACGCAGTGCGTAGGGTATGATTGAGATTTCTGGATTAATGCCCAGTAAACGCTTTTGGGCGGAAGCCGCCTTGTTGATTCCCAGATCCTGCATGCTGTGCAGGATCTGCCGCTGCAGATTGCTGATCTCGACCGCGTCTGAGTCCACGATGCCGATTCGCCCAACGCCCGCGGCAGCCAGATACATACTGGACGCAGACCCCAATCCCCCAGCTCCAACGATCAACACCGCCGAGGATTTCAATGTCTTCTGCCCGCTTTCGCCGATCTCAGGGATGTTCAAATGGCGGGCATAGCGTTCTTTCTCCTGGTCGCTTAACGCATTTTCCATGCTTTTCTCTTCCTTATTTAATATGATAACACTCAAAAGATAAGCATCTGGCATCTTCGGGTAGAATAACAGCATGCAGGTGATTTTCACGCATGAACAAACGGATTTTGACGCGCTGGCTTCCATGCTGGGGGCATATTTCCTCCAAAAGGACGCTTACGTAGTGCTGCCGCACGCCCTCAATCGCAACGTACAGGCCTTTCTGCATTTGTACGGTGCGGACCTGCCTTTCATCACCATCGAAGAGCTTCCCGGCCAACCTATTGACACCCTTACCCTGGTGGACACGCAGTCGCTGGTCACCTTGAAGGGTATGAAAAAGAATACTCAGGTGTACGTCATCGACCATCACAAGCAAAAAGATGACTTCCCTGAGAATTGGCATTTCACTAGTGTAGAGACCATCGCTTGCACTACCCATTTCGTGGAAAACCTGCAGGAAATCAATGGCAATTTGAGCATGATCCAGGCAACTCTGCTGCTTCTAGGTATTTACGAAGACAGCGGTTCGCTTAGCTACGCCCATACCACACCACAGGATGTGATGGCAGTGGCGTTCCTGCTGGAGAACGGCGCCAGCCTGAGGATCGCGAACAACTTCCTCAATCCCCCCCTGTCAGAAGAGCAGCACAAGGTATTCGAGGAATTGCTCGACCGCATAGAATCGATCACGCTTCAAAACTGCCGCATCATGCTCTCCTGTGCCAATGCTCCCCGGCTGGAAGATGAGGTGTCCAGCATCGCGCACAAGATCAGGGACTTGTTGGACCCAGACGCGCTGTTCATCTTCGTCAGAGGTAAAGAAGGCATCCGCTTAGTTGCGCGCTCCATTACAGACCAGATCAACGTGGCAGAAATCGCCAGACAATACAATGGCGGTGGGCATGTACGCGCCGCTTCCGCCCTGCTTCAGCATAATAAGGACAACCCCAACCAGCTGCAAAAAGAGCTGAATTTGTTCAAGCAGAAACTGCCCGAATTCGTCCAGCCCGCTATCACGGTCAATCAAATCATGTCTAAAAAGCCGCTGACCATCCACCTTGATACAACCGCTCAGCAGGCCTTCCAGCTTATGCAGCAATTTGGCTATGAAGGCTATCCGGTGGTGGAAGATGATAAGGTCAGGGGCTTGTTGACCCGCCGCGCCGTAGACCGCGCCCTCGCGCATAAACTCGACCTCACCGCCGCCAGTTTAATGGAAGCTGGCAGTTTCAGCGTGGAGCCCGATGATTCCCTGGAAAAGCTGCATCAGATCATGGCAGAATCCGGCTGGGGGCAGGTGCCGGTGGTAAACCCCAAGAACAGTCAGATCATCGGTATTGCCACACGCACCGACCTGCTCAAGGTGCTGGCAGGGCGCAGCCAGGGCAGCGTGGAGAGAAGGAACCTTTCCGCGGGGATGAAGAACACCCTGCCTCCGCCGCGCTTCGCGCTGCTGCGCCTGATCAGCCAGGCAGCGGAAGACCTGCAGCTGCCCATCTTTCTGGTGGGCGGCTTTGCGCGCGACCTGTTGCTGAAAACGCCCAGCTTCGACCTGGATTTCGTGGTGGAAGGGGATGCCATCCTGCTGGCAGAACACCTCGCGCAGCAATTCGGCGGCGGCATCACAAGCCACCGCAAATTCGGCACCGCTAAATGGCGGCTGGATGCCGGCTGCGCTGCACTGAAAGCCGCATTGCAAACTGAAGCTGCCGCGCAAATAGAAGACCTACCAGCCAGCATCGACCTGATCAGCGCGCGCACCGAATTCTACGATAAACCCAGCGCCTTGCCTATTGTGAAGAAGAGCAGCATCAAGCTCGATCTGCACCGGCGCGATTTCAGCATAAATACCATGGCTGTGCGGTTGGACGGGCAGCATTTCGGTGACCTGTATGATTACTGGGGCGGGCTGAATGACCTTAAGAACAAAAACATCCGCGTGCTGCATTCGCTATCCTTCGTGGATGACCCTACCCGCATGCTGCGCGCGGTGCGCTTTGAACAGCGCTTCGCTTTCAGCATCGAACCGCGCACCCTGCTGCTCCTGCAGGAAGCGCGCAGTTTGCTGCAGAGCGTCTCGGGTGAACGCATTCGACACGAACTTGACCTGATGATCGCCGAGGAAGAACTGCCCAAGATGATGGCACGTTTACAGGAACTCCAGCTGCTGCCGCACATCCACCCCGCCTTGAAATGGAACAGTAAAATCGCCGCCCAAGTTGCGGAGCTGCGCCAAAGTCCGCTGCCCTCCGAATGGAAGTTCGCATCGAAGCCGTCTGAGACTGTGCAGAAAGCCCAGGCAGTTTATATCCTGCTGCTGGCGGAGCTGCCGCGGCAGGAAATGGAAGCCGTCTGCCAGCGCTTGAGACTGAAGAACCACCTGCGCATGCAGCTGCGTCTGGTCAACCGCCTGCTTCCGCATCTGGAGGAATTTCCCCAGCAGGCTCCCAGCCAGATCGCCGCCCGCTTGAAGGATTGCCCGCCGCTGGCAGCTTACTGCTTGTACCTGAAGAGCTCGGATGAAGCGGTGCGCGTCAGGCTGCGTGATTTCGCTACCCTCTGGCGCTGGATCAAACCCATCACGGATGGCGTCCGATTGAAAGAAATGGGTGTACCGATCGGCCCGCAGATCGGAAGCCTGCTGGGAACACTCAAAGCTGCCTGGATCGACGGGCAGGTCAGCTCCGCCGCGCAGGAAGCAGCTCTGCTGCAAAAACTGCTGAAAAAGACCGTAGCAAAATAACCGCCATCCGAGTTGGCTGCGCTGGTGTTAAGAGCTTTCTTGCATGCAAGCCTTGCATCCCATACCGATAATGAGAGGGTTCTGGAGGCAGAAGCTTTTGACAATCCCCGCGTTTACTCTTAAAATTGACAGACTGACAACATTCCGAAAGAAGGACTTATATTAATGAAAGAATACAGCTCAAAAGATATCCGCAATATCGCTTTGGTTTCCCACTCCGGGTCGGGAAAAACCATTCTCACCGAAGCATTCCTGCACTTCAGCGGTGCCACCACCCGCATGGGCAAAATCGAAGAAGGCAACACCATCTCCGATTTTGACGAGGAGGAAATCCGGCGCACCATCTCGCTCTACTCAACCGTCATTCCTATTGAATACAAGGATACCAAGTTGAACTTTTTGGATACACCCGGTTACACCGATTTCGTTGGAGAAATGATTTCCGCTTTAAGTGTGGCTGACAGCGCCATGGTTGTGGTGGACGCAGTATCTGGTTTTGAAGTCGGTACCGAAATGGCTTGGAATTACTGCGACAAATTCAATCTGCCGCGCTTTCTGGTCATCAATAAAATGGACCGCGAGAACGCCGATTATAAGAAAGCGCTCGATTCGGTGCAGACCTATTCCGAGGCACGCTTAATCCCGGTGCAGCTGCCCTGGGGTGAAAAACAGAACTTTAGCGGCGTGATCGACCTATTGAGCATGAAAGCTTACAAGGGCAGCGGCAAGAACGCTGAGGACATTCCGGCAGACCTGCAGAGCGCAGCTGAAGAAGCACACACCGCCCTGGTGGAAGCCGCTGCCGAAGGTGATGATACCTTGCTAGAGAAATACCTGGAAGGCGGCACGCTTAGCGCGGAAGAGATCGCCAAAGGTTTGGCGGAGGTAGTGCAATCTGGCAGCTTCATCCCGGTCTTCGTAGCCGCCGGAGGCGCCGAAATCGGCGTGGCACCTCTGTTGGATGCAGCCATCCAACTGCTGCCCTCACCTCTGCAAGCCAAAGCCGTGACCGCCAAAGGCAAAGCGGGCGAAGAAACCCTCAAAGCGGATGATGCCGGCGCACTGGCACTGTATGTTTGGAAGACCACCGCCGATCCCTTCGTCGGCAAGCAGACCTTCTTCCGCATCTACAGCGGATCGCTGAGCTCGGAGACGCGCTTGTGGAATCCCATCAAAGAAGTGGATGAGCGCTTTGGCGGGCTGTTCATCCCGCGCGGCAAGGAAGCTATCACAGTCAGCGCGCTGCACTGCGGCGATATCGGTATTGTGCCAAAATTGAGCGAGACTGCCACCGGCAACACCCTATGCGATAAAGCACACCCACTCGAACTGTCGGTGCCTGAATATCCCAATTCGCTCTATCAGGTAGCCATCATCCCCAAAACGCAGGCAGATTCCACCAAGATCTCGCCAGCGCTCACACGCCTGTGCGAAGAAGATATGACCCTCTCCTGGCATCAGGAACCTTCCACCAACCAGACCATTCTGCAGGGTATGGGCGACCAGCACATTGACGTGGTCATCCGCCGCGCTGATACCAAGCTGCAGGTCAACCTGACCACCGAGCTGCCACGAGTGCCCTACCGCGAAACTATCACCAAGAAAGCCCAGGCCATGCACCGCCACAAGAAACAGTCTGGCGGAGCCGGCCAGTTCGGCGAGGTGTGGCTGCGGGTTGAACCGCTACAAGACGGCGATTTCGAATTTGTCAATGCCATTTTCGGCGGCGCCATCTCCTCCAGCTACATGCCTGCCATCGAGAAGGGCATCCGCAACGTCATGAAGGAAGGCATTCTGGCTGGTTTCATCGTTTCAGGCATCAAGGTGGAAGTGTACGACGGCAAGGAGCACCCGGTAGATTCCAAACCGATTGCCTTTGAAGTTGCCGGGCGCGAAGCCTTCAAGCTGGCCTTCAAAGATGCCGGCCCAGTGCTGTTGGAACCGATCATGGACGTCAAGGTAATCGTGCCGGAAGACAAGATGGGCGACATTTTGGGCGATATGAATTCGCGCCGTGCGCGCGTACAGGGCATGGATACTGACCGCGGGCACTCGACCGTTTCAGCCAAGGTTCCGCTGGCTGAGATGCTGCGCTACACCACCGACCTACGCTCATTAACCGGCGGTCGCGGCATCTTCGACATGCAGCTCGACCACTACGAGGTGGTTCCGGCGCACGTGGCGCAGGGAGTCATCGACGCCCGCCAGAAGGAATTAGCCAGCCGCAAGGAAGAATAGGAAGCAGGCATCACACAAGAGAGCTGGCAATCCCAGCTCTTTTTTGATGCAAGGATTAGCGAAAATGGAACAGGAAGAAACCCTCTGGGAAAAGATCCTCTCGCGCGACAAAAACCAGATAATGCAAGCCGCAAGCGGTTTATCAGCGCAGGAAATGCAACGCGTGCTGCAGCACCTGCGCGCCATGACCAGCGAGGAAGGCTGGCACCCCGAACAGCAGCGCTCGGCTCAGATCGCCTTGGACACACTGCAGCTATCTGACCACAAAGAAAGCAAACCATGAAGATCTCCGTGTTCTGCAGTTCTACCACACAGCCGGGTTCCGCTGAATACCAGCAGGCTTACACCTTGGGGCGCGGGCTGGCACTGGCTGGGCACAGCCTGCTGACCGGCGGCTATCATGGCAGTATGGCGGCTGCCTCACGCGGCGCACGCGAAGCTGGCGGGGAGGCTATCGGCGTGACCTGCGAAGAGATCGAACGCTGGCGGGCAGTGCAGCCCAACCCCTGGTTGACGCACGAGCTCAAATGCGCCACCCTGCTGGAGCGTCTGAACTGCCTGGCCACGCAGTGTGACCTTGCGATCGCCCTGCCGGGTGGCATCGGCACACTGACCGAGATCATGCTGGTGTGGAACCTGCAGGCTATTGCAGCGCGCCCGCATGCGCCCATCCTGCTTATCTCGCCCGCCTGGCAGGAGGTGCTGCAGCAGTTCCAGCGCAGCTTTGCGGGCTACATCCCCGAGCGCGACCTGCAGGATCTGGTCTACTGCCATGATGAACAGCAGGCACTGGAACACATCGCCGCAATGCAGGCTACTGGTTGAAGGATTGGCTATAATTAGAACATTACCTTAAGGAAGCAGAGACATCGGAAAATGAATAACGAGAAACTACCCACTCAGCAAGAGAACTTTTCAGAATGGTACAACCAGGT
>CAYVJI010000016.1:0-2872 GCA_964451805.1 uncultured Pelolinea sp.
TTCAACCGACTCAAGTGTGGCTGTGCGTTTGGGAACAAACCGGTATAGATAAGGTGCACCACCCTCCAGTGTTGGGCTGAATTCAAGGATGGATTGCCTGAGGTCTTTACCTTCTGAGTTTTGAGATATGCCCATCGTCCCGTAGAATTTCAGTTCAGCGTTTTCCTCCTCCAGTTTAAGTGTCAAAAAATACCGTTTGTTCTTTTCTACAGGCATAGCATTATCTAAAGCTGCCGAAAAAGCGTTCCCTCGCGCATCCCCTTCTGGAGAAAACCGATCGATCAATACAACTTCTGAAAATGCCTCTGGTTTTTCCGCCTCTCCAATTTCAATCTTTAAAGCGATTTCCTTCTCATCAGAAAGAGGATTCAGAATATGATCAAATTGGATTGCAGTAATTTCTCCATCCATTTCCGGTTTAAAGTAAATTTGCATCTCCCGTTCTGCCGTCAATGTGAAATCGTGCGGGTGTGCCAGGGCTTGAATGAATTCTTCGTTGTTATCCTGAAATTCAAGATTGATAGCACCTTCGACATGATCGTAGATCCATTGGCTGGCAGAGATGCGCGTCATAGGTTGTTGATAAATCCTAATAAAAGCCAATGACCATAATCCAGTGCCACCGATGAGAAAGGATCCGATCAACAATATCAGCAAATGACGTAAATTGGTCTTTCTTTCTGGAATTGCTTTCATAAATCTGCTGGTGAACCAGGCTGCGATCATCGCCAATACGGGATAGACCAGCAACAGATAGCGCATAGTTGGATTCCAACGGATCACCTGCCATGCTCCATAGACCAAAGTCCAAATCCAAATCAAAGCATATTTCTTCCACTTACCCCGCACGATCTGAATTCCCATGCAGACCAGACCCAATACAGCAAAGGAACCGAAAGGAAATCCCAGACCCCAAATGATTAGATTCTTTAATGGAAATCCTATGGAGCGCCTAGCCCACTGCAAGGAGGGAGGATAATTGCTGATGCCGGAGCTCAACAGGGCTAATTCCTTCAGGTCAGCAATCCATTCCGGATTCAGTGTAAAAAAGTTCAGGAGCCTGCCTTGAAAAGCGTATGGTTGAAAAAAACGGAAGGTCAAAAAAGAAATAATAGCTGAGGCTACGATATACCCGATTTGCCGCCTCGCGTACAACTGCTGATGGGTCTTGCTTGCACTTTGGGTTCCCAATAAAACTGCCAGGGGTAGCAGAATGGCAGCCGCCAGGGCGTTGATTTTTGAG
Organism: uncultured Pelolinea sp.; assembly: GCA_964451805.1. Classification (GTDB taxonomy): domain Bacteria; phylum Chloroflexota; class Anaerolineae; order Anaerolineales; family Anaerolineaceae; genus Pelolinea. The sequence continues at coordinate 1,244 of CAYVJI010000016.1, forward strand.
GCAGCAGCCATCCCTAAAGCTACTCCAAAAGTAAGATAAGGCCAAAAGTCTCGTCCATGCGATTGCAGCCTTTGGTGTAAACTCGCTGCCTGCACCTTGGTGCATATCTCTGGCGCTTTTTTCTGGATAACGACTGCCATATTCATAGCCAGCATAACGAAGAATGTGCTGAAATTATCGACAATGAAATAATGCGAGATTTGAATCGGGAGTACAGCGCATGCATACAAGAATGCTGCTAACCACGCTATCCAAAATTTTTTAAAAAGATTTTTTGCAACAAAAAAAACCAGTAGGATGGTGCCAATATCAAAACATCCCGAAAGTATCCGCCCCAAAATATGGATCTGCCCATAACTGGCCATGCCCAGCCATTCAGCCAAATATCGAACAATGAAAATGGGCAGTGTCCCATAAACAAAAAAAGGATATATCTGATTCCCGTTCGCGTCGCGCACATTATGCGGGTTCAGGGAAGAGGTTGGTGTGTCGAAATATTCCTTGAGACTGTCAACCGGGACAAGCGATGTTTCGACCATGGTGAGAAAACGTTCATCAGGATGCAGATGAAATTCTTGATCCCAGTGAATGCCGGTAAATCGCAGGTAGGCTCCCAGTGCTATCACAACCAGCAGCAGACTCGCGCGAAGAATTAGGGGGAGCTGATTTTTTTCCGTTTGGGATTTTTCGATTTCAGGCTGCATTTCAATTCCCTTGATTCTGGTTATTGACGGTATATATTATAAAATTTTTACCCGCTACTTTTGAATGAACTATTTCCTCCAAACCAATTGGGTGAACTCGCTTTAATAGTTCCAAACTTTTATCATCCTCAGGTTTTAACACAAATAAGAGTTTTCCCATTTGATTGCTGGTTTGCTCAAAATCTTCCGGCCACAGGGCATAATCCTTCCAAGGAAAACCAGCATTGATCCCCACTAGGCGGGTATCAACCCAATGCGGAAATGGAACCACAAAAGCGTTTTCATATGGATTGCCTTGAGAAACAAACTCCGCGATAGCCCGCCCAATTTCCGTTGTATTCCAGGCATTACGGATGAATTGATCTGAATATTCCTCGAACACCAGCGAGTAGTTCTGCTGCATGCTGAATAGGATCGCGGATACGACCAGCAAACCCAAGAGGATTCGCCGAAGAATAGGATTTTTTTTGTTGAATACGCCTCTCGCAAAATAAAAAAAACCAATACCGGCAAACACGAAAATTGGCACCATCGCACCGCCGCTGCGGTTCAATGAAGGATTCTCATCGGGAAATGCCAGCGAAAGGACTGAGGGCATTAATAGTATTGGTATGGAAAGCAGCAGCGCTGACTCTTCCCATTTTCGAGAAGCAATGGAATGCTTAATGGTGACAATGCACCCAACGAACACACAAGCCGCTGAAACAAAATCAAGTGCCGGACGATGCGGGATGGAATGAACCCAGATCTGTCCATTATCATAGAAAAACATCACCATTGACTTCCAAAGATTGTTGAAGAATACCTGCAATACCGATCCTTCCAGATCCTTCTCTAAAGGAGTTAAGCGTTAAATACCACGGTAATTTAAAAAAACCGTATTAAAAAAAAAAAACAAAAAAAGGGAAAAAAACACAAAAATACA
>CAYVJI010000016.1:2882-20005 GCA_964451805.1 uncultured Pelolinea sp.
AATTAAAAAAAAAACAATTTATTTAAAAATTTTTTGTATTATTCCATGAAATACCTAACTTTCATAAACATATCTAAAGGAGTTAAGCGTGAAAGAGCACGGTAATTGAAATACTCCGGATTCTCAATAAAATAGCGAAACAGCGGAAGAAACACGATCAATGCACAGAAAGCCACAACCATGATTTGTGATAAATCAAATTGTGAGTTTTTTTGCCTTTTTTGATGAAACCAAAATAACAAGAAAACTGCCGTTACCAAAACTGGCAAAATCCGTGCTGGGCTGTACCCAAGCAATCCTAAACCCAGAAATAATCCGCACAGGATCAAATCATTTCTGTTTTTTGTTCTTAATCCTTTGAAAAGATGATAGAGCACAGGTGCAGTGAAGAGCGGGTACAAGCTGAACCGCAGAGCTACTCGCGAAATGACGTTTGGCCAGTATGCGATTCCAGCCAGAAACATGGCGATCAATCCCACCCATTTATTTGTGATTTGCTTTCCCAATAAATAAATATAGGGCAGTGTGAGAATTCCCGCCAAGACCATTCCGATTTTCAAGCTGAGGAAACGAATTCCTGTCTGAAAAATTCGGATAATGGCAGCGGTTAGATAGAATTGCAGCGGTTCCCTGCCTGTATTTCGTGTGAAAAAGATTGAATATTTGCCGTACAGCACATCCATGACATCAAGCAATTTTTCGGCATGATCGCTGAACATTTCACCCGGTATTTGGTCTAACAGGTAGCAGCGATAGAAGACTGCGATGCCCAAGATCAATACATACAGCAAGAAGTGAATTTTTTTCTTTAATCTCTTTTTCTTATTCTGGTTTTTATGACGTTGATCCCAAAAGGTGAGAACGCAAAAGAAAAGCGCCCCTGCCCACAACGTTACATTCCAACCTGTGAAGCGATTGTTATTGAAAGATAAAAAAGAAGCTGCCACGAATAACAAACACAACACGAAATAAGTTGGGTTTGCTACGATTTTCAAGGATTTCACCTTGGATTTCGCTATTGAAAAAATCTCTCGCAGATCAGCGGTTTTATAGCTTGCAATTAAAAGAACAGCGGAAATGCCATAACAGATGATCGCTAAACCAGTGTTATTATGGTTATTTTCCAGCAGGTACTGAGCCCCCACCGCAATCATGCACCCTACTATCGCTCTCCAGCTGAATTCCCCCCTTGGCTTGTGTTTGGTCTTTTCAAATTGTTCAGATCGTTTTGTCTTTTCTGCAGGAAAATACTCTTCGATCCTTTTCCGTTGTTTTCCTTTCAGCATTGACTGAAGATATTCAAGAATGGTGGGTTCTTTCATTTTTTCAAATGCTTCTTTTCAGCAATTAAAAAGGAATATGCTCCAGACGATGAAATTGGATCCTCGCGATAATAGCGCAGCAGCCATCGATAGGTCAAATGGACGATCAAAGAATTCGGGTTTAATACCCATCGTTTAAAAAGCTGTTTGCAGAACCAATTGGGCAAGCCAAAGAAATGCCCCCATTCTAGAATTCTCAACGCTGTTGGGGAAAAGTAATTCCATCCTGCTCTAACCTTAAAACCGCTCTTGTTCAATCGTTCCTTCCACTTTTCAGGTGTATCCGTGTGATAGTGCCGCGAGATCTTGTTAAAAATCTTTCGATAGAAATCTGCTAACTTTCTCCATCCAAACCGGTCAAGAAAGCGTGCCACGCTTAGATTAAGAGAAAAATTTGAGTTGGGCACGCTCAGATAGAACTTACCTCCATTTTTTAAAACTCGGTTGATTTCCCCCAGAACTTCATCTACATTTGGGATGTGTTCCAGCACTGAATTGCTGAATACAGTTGAAAAATGGGTATTTTTAAATGGAAGCTGATTTCCCATGCAATTAATAAGGTGTTCATACCCTTTGTTCTGTCCCGCTTCTTTCAAAGACTTGAAAGCTGGATCAATACCAATGGCAATACTTTTTTTAAAGGTACTGGCAGCAAAATACCCGTCGCCGCAACCTACATCCAGCACCGGTTCCGTCAGCTCGAGATCCTGAAAAAAACGCGCTTCAATTGCACGCAAAAATCCTCGAAAATAGGGTAATTCCGAGAGATTTGTTTTTAACAAATCCACATGCAGTTTGGCATCATTAATCTTCATGGTTGTGGTTTTTGGATTTGTGTAAAAATTGAAGCGAACAACCGCTCATATTCCTTCGCGACAGTATCGGGAGCATAGAGATTTTTTAAATCCTCTTGCGTCGCGGTGATTTTTTTTCTCATTGAGGTAACTTTTAGAATGGCATCAGATAACGCATCGGAATCTCCAATTGGGTCCACACTTACCATTTTTTGCCCCCTCAACGGCTGTCGCACCCCCGGCAAGTCTGAAGCAATGCAGGGTACACCATTCATCATGGCTTCTATCTGGACCAGTCCGAAAGCTTCGGTTGAGTTGAGGCTGGGGACAACCAGTATGTCGAGATTTTTATAAAAAGCAGCCATTTCTTGCGCCGAGAGCAAACCCAAAAAACACCAATTTCCACTGGTTTTCAATCTTTCAATCTGGGATGATAATCGTTGAAAATATGCTTCTTCCCCTAAGATATGCTCATATGGTCCAGCGAATAAAACCAGAGCTTGTGGATAGATTTGTGTAATTTTCCCCATTGAAGTAAGCAGCACTTCAATGCCTTTTTCAGTTGCGAAGCGTGCCGCCATGCCAATCACCGGATGCTGATCATTGGGATTGTGCAGCTTCTTGAATCCCTCAATTTTTTTTGGAGAGGCTTTTGGCAGCACCACCGGTGGATGGATAACCTCCAGTTTACGTACGAATCTATTGAGGAAGGGAGAATGCTCAGCGTAATCCTTCGTGTAAGCTACGATGCGGTGAGTGAAGAAGCCGGCAATATGGTTCATGATATGCACTGCTTGATTTGCCAGCCAGCTCAACCAGCCTCTTGGCATCAGTAAGTCACAATGATATGTAATCACAGTTGGTTTCCGTAGCAGTCTGCCGCGTAACGCCAGGCCGGCAGCATCAAATTGTGGCAGATGCAGATGAATGACATCATGTTGAAAGGTTAATTTAGTTGCCAGCCACCCAAATGTAGGCATGATGACCCCCTTGCTGATTCGCAGCCAAACCGGCGCTCGCACTACCCTTACACCTTCCAGAATTTCCTCGCGGGCAAGCTCCTTTTCATATTGCGAGGTGAGTATGGTCACTGCATGCCCGCGTTCGACCAGGGCTTTGGCCAATCTTTCCGCATAGATGGTCAAGCCGCTGGTATGGGGGCGATAATACGTCAGTTCGACCAAAATTTTCATAATCTATGCGAATATTGCTTTATTTTCTCTAACCCAGTCAAACAGGATTTGAATACCCACTAGTATGCCCGTTTTTGGTTCCCAGCCTAATTGCTGCTTAATTTTTTGAATATCAGAAACATATATTTTCTGGTCACCAGGGCGCCAATCCTCTGTTGTGATCGCAATCGGATTTGTGGAAATCTCTTTTAAAAGGGAGGAAAACTCATGCCATACAGAGATTGAATGCCCTGCCCCTCCCCCGACATTATAAATTTGCCCCTGGCTGATTTTTTTATTCTCAAGAGCGGCGTCGTAGGCGTCCAGCAGATCTTCGATATACAGAACATCACGGACTTGTTTGCCATCTCCATAGATCCTAATTTGTTTCCCGAGAATGATCGCAATGATGAACCACGCCAGCCAGCCTTGATCTTCCACTCCGAATTGGCGTTTTCCATAAATGCAGCTTTGCCGAAAGACGACTGTTGGTATTTCGTAAATGCGATGGTAATCGTGCATATATTGATCTCCGCAGCCTTTTGAACAGCCGTATGGAGAATGGAAATCCAGTCGGCGTATTTCGTCGATCCCATTTGGAAAATCTTTAAACTGATAACGGCTGGATTCTTCGACAATCTCGAGATCTTCTAACCCGCCGTAGACCTTATTGGTGGAAGCATAAATAACCTGGGGCTGGCTGCCATGCTGGCGCGCTGCTTCTAGCACATTGAATGTTCCACCTGCATTGATATCGAAATCCGTTCTGGGGTCTTCCACGGAAGTTGTCACAGCCACCTGCGCCGCCAGATGAATAATCACCTCTTGTCCCTCTACGGCTTTATAAACTGCCTCATTATCGCGGATATCGCCCAATATGAATTTAAAATCCTTTCGACCGGTCTCGGATTCAATCCATTTTAAATTTTCGCGGGCTCCCTTTCTGGATAGGTTATCTAAAATGGTTACATTTTCACCACGTTTGATCAAACGGCAGGCGTAATTGCTGCCGATGAAGCCAGCTCCGCCAGTAATTAAACATTTCTTTTTCATCGCTCTCCGTTAGGACGCACAGCTGTGTCTTGATTACCAATGCGCATTTTCTCCAGCAGCTTACCGATTGTCTGACCCTCTGCAGTCAAACCATAAATTCCAATAATTGTCGTGATGAGAATTTGAACGAAATGCAGCACCAGCGCTATGCTTAAAGCACCGGATTGGTCGAATCCAAAAACTGCCAGTGCCGCTACCATGGTCCCTTCATACACTCCCAAACCTGCTGGAGCGGATGGCAGTGCGATTCCTAATGCCAGAACACTTTGAGCAAATATTGCCCACCAGAACGGAATGCTACTTGCCAAGCGGGACATCCCAAAATACAGGACCGATGTCCAGCAGAGCCAAGATGCCAGAATCCAGAAAAAGCTGAGAAAAAATTTTTGGGGTTGGTTCAATACATCCAATCCATCCAGAACTGATCCAATTTTTGGAAGGACCTTTTCCCGCAAAAATGAGGAGCGTATATTCAATCTGGCAATCCATTTTTTTACTTCATCCGACTTCTTGGCCAAAATCGCTAAAACGAGGAACATTGCAGCAAACACCACAAATAGAATGGTAGCAATAGGTTTGATCCAGCTGAAATTTAGCGCCAGAGGCAGCGTTATGAGAAACATGCTGGCAGCAATGATCATATCCAATGCTCTTTCCACCAATACACTGGAAGCCACTTGAAAAGCACTGATTTTCGATGACCTACTGATCAATAATGTCCGAATGATCTCTCCAGACCTAGGGATTAGATTATTGAACAAATATCCCTGATTGACCACCAGAAATGCCTGCCTCAGGTTCACGCCATTCAACAATTTTTTCCATCCCAAGGCTCGGGTTATCAACGAAAACACCATAATTAAGAAAATTACCAAGATATCTACAGATGTTAAAGAGCTTAAAGCCTGCAGCAGATCCTTGGGGTCAATGAAGCGCGCCAGAAAATAAATCGCTGCCACGCTGATGGCTAATCCTGGCAGCCAGCGCAGCCAGCGCTTTATCTTTTCAGAATTCTTCAATCCTCCTCCAATTTCAAGACTGCCATGAAAGCTTCCTGCGGGATTTCAATGTTACCAATCAGCTTCATGCGCTTTTTTCCTTTTTTTTGTTTCTCCAACAATTTTTTCTTGCGGGTGATGTCCCCGCCATAGCATTTAGCCAGCACATCTTTGCGCAGCGCTTTCACATTGGCGCGTGAAATGACTTTTCCCTCTGCAGCAGCTTGGATTGCTACCTCAAACAATTGGCGGGGAATCAGGCGCTTCAACTTGCTGACCAGTTTTTGTCCCTTGGCGTATGCCTGTTCCTTGTGAACAATCGAAGCCAGTGCGTCCACCGGTTCGGAGCTGATCATTACTTCCAGCTTAACCAGGTTGCCCGCCCGATATTCTTTGAACTGGTAATCCATCGATGCATAACCGCGCGTTTTAGATTTCAGTTCATCAAAGAAATCGACGATGATCTCTGAAAGCGGCACCTCAAATTTCAGTTGAACTCTGTTCGGCGCGGGATATTCCTGCTCGATAAAAATACCGTTTCTTTTCTTTACCAATTCCATTACCGCGCCGTAGAATTCAGTGGGCGTGATGATCCACAGGTCCATCCAAGGTTCTCGGATTTCTGCAATTTCACCCTCATCCGGCAGGTCAACGGGAGAATCAATGAAAATCGTCGATCCGTCTCGCTTGACAACTTCATATTCAACCGTAGGTGCGGTGAGAACAATATCCAGGTTATATTCCCGCTCCAGCCGTTCTTGAATGATCTCCATATGAAACAAACCTAAAAACCCGCAGCGAAAACCGAAGTTCAATGCCTGCGAAGTTTCTGGTTCAAAATTCAAAGAAGCGTCATTGAGCTGCAATTTTTCCAGCGCCTCTTTTAGATCGTCATAGTTTTCACCCTCAACCGGGTAGATGCCCGCGAACACCATTGGTTTGGGATGTTTATATCCATGCAACGGCATAGAAGCCGGCTGGGCAGCTTGGGTGATTGTGTCCCCTACGCGGCAATCGCGCACTGTTTTCAACCCGCTGGCGATATACCCTACATCTCCTGCTTCCAGTTTTTTAACCGGACTCATATTGGGATTGAAAATCCCAATTTCAACCGGTTTGAATTCTGTTTTATTCGCCATCATACGCAGAGTGTCATTCTGGTTCAAATGCCCTTCAAAAACCCTGATATATGCGATGACTCCTTTATAGGAATCGTAATGCGAATCAAAAATCAACGCCTGCAGAGTGTTTTGCAGATCTCCTTTTGGCGGTGGTATTTTTTGGATAATGGCTGGCAGGATCAATTCTACGTTCGTGCCCTGTTTGGCGGAGATTTTGATCATGTCCTCGACTTCAGTCCCCAGCAGGCTACTGAGATCCATGGCGATTTCATCGGGGTGAGCCGAGGGTAGGTCTATTTTATTTAAAACCGGGATGATGACCAAATCCGATTCCAGCGCCAAATACAAATTCGCTAAAGTCTGCGCTTCAATTCCCTGAGTAGCATCGACCACCAGCAGCGCACCCTCACATGCAGCCAACGCCCGGCTGACCTCATAATTAAAATCCACATGCCCGGGTGTATCGATCAGATTGAGCTCATACTCTTCATTGTCGAGAGTGTAGTTCATGCGAACAGCGGAAGCTTTGATCGTGACGCCTTTTTCGCGTTCCAAGTCCATGCTGTCCAGCACTTGCTCCTTCATTTCCCGCTCCGAAATCGTACCGGTCAATTGCAGCAGGCGGTCAGCTAGCGTTGATTTTCCATGATCGACATGCGCGATAATGCAAAAATTGCGGATATGGTCAGTTTGCATAGCAATCGGTTAGTATACCTGAATATATGCGGCGTTATTTCTTCTAATTGTAATCAATCCTGTTTCTTTTGCGCAGGCGCTATGAAATGCGCTAGGAATTCTTTGTTTCCTTTCGGTCCCAGCAGCGGTGATTCGATAAAGCTCTGGTTGACCAAGCCTATCTCAGTAGCGAATGTGATGATTTCCTTCAAGACAGCTTGTCTTTCCTGCTCGTCTCGCACAACTCCCCTTCCCCTGGCAGCTGCCTGCCTGCCGACTTCGAACTGTGGTTTCACCAAAGTGATCATGTGCATTTCTTTAGTCGCCCATTTTTTCGCCACCGGCAATAAGATCTTCAAAGAAATAAAAGAAGCATCAATGGTCACTAAATCCAGCTCTTCTGGGAAGGATTCAAGCATGCGTGCATTCGTCCTCTCCATCATGACCACGCGCTTGTTATTTCTCAGCCGCATATGCATCTGCCCATATCCCACATCCACTGCGTAGACCTTGGCGGCGCCATGCTGCAGCAGGCAATCCGTGAAGCCACCCGTGGAGGCACCGATATCTGCACAGATCCACCCATCTAGGTCTGTTAGGTCAAATCCTTTCAGACCGGCTGCCAATTTTTCACCCCCGCGGGAAACGAACGAGGATTTTTTCTTCAATTCCATAGCGGTCGTTTCAAAAAAAAGGTCGCTCGCTTTGGATGCAGGCTGCCCCGCCACCAGCACCTCGCCTGCCATGATCATTCTCTGCGCCTGATTGCGGCTCTCTGCCAATCCACTTTCCACTAAGAGGACATCCAATCTTTTCTTCTTCATATTCAGTCAGCCAGTTTTTTCTCCATCAATTATGATAATATTCAAAAATGGTTAAAGATATCTTTTCAAGCCTGCGGCTTAGGCAGTGGCTTAAGAACATTTTTATTTTAGCGGCACTTGTCTTTGACCGCCAGTTGACCAATATCGAGGCAGGTCTACGCACCCTGCTGGGTGTTTTGATTTTCTCTCTGCTTTCCAGCAGTGTTTATGTTCTCAATGATATCTTCGATATTCAGGCTGACCGCAGCCATCCGGTCAAAAAGAACCGCGCGATTGCCTCAGGGCGTCTCAGCATCCCTCTGGCAATCGTCATTGCAGTTTTCCTCAGCATGGGTTCCATGACACTGGCGTACTTTCTCTCTTTTGACTTCTTTCAGATATGCGCGCTTTACCTGATCCTCAATTTGGCATATTCAAAGTGGTTAAAGCACATTCCGATTCTGGATGTATTGATTATCGCCTCTGGTTTCGTCTTGCGCGTGGCAGCCGGCGTTTCTCTCATACAAGTAGAAAGGTTCTCGCCCTGGCTGTATGTCGTAACCACCCTGCTGGCACTTTTTATCGGCTTCGGAAAACGTCGCGCTGAGCTGAGTTTATTGGCAGCCGAAGCCAACCAGCACCGTATCGTTTTCGATGGCTATACGCTGCCCTTTCTAGATCAGCTTATCACCATCGTTTCCGGCACAACCATCGTCGCTTACAGTTTATATACCTTCTCAGCGGTCAATCTGCCTAGCAATCATGCCATGATGCTGACCATTCCCTTCGTCTTGTATGGCATTTTCCGTTATCTCTATTTAATACAAGTAAAGCATGAGGGGGGAGCACCTGAGGACCTGGTAATAAAAGATCTGCCGCTGCAGATCACCGCCTTCCTTTGGGGTTGCGCCGTCTTATTGATTTTCTATTTTTATTAACGCCATGACCGCTCTAACGGTTAAATCTCCAGCAAAAACCATCTTGTTCGGTGAACATGCGGTTGTCTATGGGCATCCCGCCATCGCGGTGCCTTTCAATGCCGTTCACTTGAAGATCAGCATCTTTCCCAGGCCTGATCTGCCGTCTGGGACAGTCACAATTCGAAATGCTCAATCCGGGTTCGAACAATTGCTTGCCGATCTTGAGCATGCACACCCTATCCATGCTGCCTTCCAGCTCGTAATGCAGCAGCTTGAAATAGATGCCTTCCCGGCTTCTGACCTTGTTATTTCTTCAACCATTCCCATCGCCTCCGGTCTAGGTTCCAGTGCAGCCTTGTCCGTCACGCTGATGCGCTCTCTGAGTCAGTTTTTAGGCACCCGTTTTACAGATGAACGGATCAACCAACTGGCCTTTGAGATTGAAAAAATCCAGCATGGCAGCCCTTCCGGCATTGATAACACGGTGATCACTTACAATCGTCCGGTATTCTTCGCGAAGGGAAAGCCTGTGGAATTTTTAGGTTTTTCCAAACCGATAACCTTGATTGTGGCGGATACGGGCATCCCATCTTTGACCAAAGAAGCCATCCGTCTGGTGAAAGCCAATCTAGAAGCAGAACCGCAGGTTAACCAAGATTTGCTCAGCCAGATTGGCCGCATAGCAAAAGACGCCCGTCAGGCGCTTTCGCAGGGAAATATTGAAGTTGCAGGTCAGTTGATGAATGAAAATCAGGCTGCTCTGCGTTCCTTGGGGGTTTCTAGCATCGAATTGGAGCATCTCGTTCAGATTGCCCTTGAAGAGGGCGCATTTGGTGCAAAATTGTGCGGCGGCGGGATGGGCGGCAATATGATCGCGCTTGTTGATGAAAATGCGGCGCAGAACCTGCAGCAGTCCCTGCTGCATCAGGGAGCCGCTTCAGCTTGGATTGCTACCGTAAAATAAATAGGAAGCGCAAAGATGAGAATTTTCTTAAAACTGGGCGGTTCTCTAATCACCGATAAGGATAAACCCTATACAGCGCGGCGAGATGTGATTGCGCGCATTGCCCAGGAGATCAAAACAGCGCGGCAATCTGATCCGGAATTACAGCTGTTGCTTGGGCATGGTTCTGGTTCCTTTGGTCACGTTGCCGCCAGCCATTATGGGACACGCGATCAAGTTTCCAACCCGGAGCAATGGCATGGTTTTCAAGAAGTGTGGTACGCCGCCCGCCAGTTGAATCAGATTGTTGTAGAGGAATTCCAGCAAGCTGAACTACCGGTGATTTCTTTCCCTCCCTCCGCAGCAGTTTCTACCATCGACAGGAAGATCGTCGCGTGGAATTTACAGCCGATTCGGGCTGCCATGCAGAAGGGATTGATTCCCATGATATATGGCGATGTTGTTTTTGACCGCGCTTTAGGCGGCATCATCCTTTCCACGGAAGACTTATTCTTGCATCTGGTCGATGATCTCAAACCAGGGCGGATTTTAATCGCCGGCAAAGAGTCGGGCGTTTGGGCGGATTTTCCTGTCTGTTCTCAACTGATCTCAAACATTGACAGCATCTCATTTGCGGAAACCCAAATAAAAATTTTTCCTTCAGCATCCTTGGATGTGACCGGCGGCATGCTCGCCAAGGTGCAATTGATGCTTGAAGTGGTGCACCAGCACCCTGATTTGAGCGCGAGCATTTTCAGCGGGGAGCAAAAAGGCAATATCACTCGTGCATTGGCTGGTCAATTTATCGGTACCACTATTCACGATTGATGGACCGATTCTGCCTGTAGTAAAATCTACCATCATGATTGAAACAGGTGCCAAACAGCATGCCGCATGAAGTATTCTTAACCAAGGATGGTTTGGAAAAAATCAAAACTGAACTGGCTGAGCTGATTAATATTAAGAGACCAGAGCTTGCCCGTCGCTTGCGGGCAGCGATTGAGATGGGTGACCTTTCCGAAAACGCGGATTATACCCATGCCAAAGAAGATCAGGCCTTCCTGGAAGGTCGCATTCAAGAGCTGGAATACATCTTGAAAAATGCCGAGGTCATTGATGAAAATTCCAACCGGGAGCGCGTCAGCATCGGCTCTGAGGTCATCGTGAAAGAAGAAGGCTATCCTGAGGAATCATTTTTTATTGTGGGTTCAAAAGAGGCTGACCCCGGTAAAGGGAAGATTTCCTATGAATCACCCATTGGCAAAGCCCTGCTGGATCATAAAGTTGGTGAAATCGTGCGCGTGGAAACACCCGCGGGTTCTGCAAATTTTAAGATCGTAGGCATCAAATAAAGGCTGGTTTGCTGCGCTTGTATTTCTGCATTGGTTGAGTTAACAAAAAAATCGAGGCTGGTTATCAACGCCTCGATTTTTTTTATTGTTTCCGGTTATTTCGACCAGACAGAAATTTCCATGGTTACGCGGGAGAAGTAGCTATTTTCAGGCAATGGTCCTTGTGCGTACACCAGATCGATGACCTTGGCTTCCAGCTGCAGGGTTGCTGTTTCCATGAGGAAGCGCATACCGGGTTCCACTTTGATGGGTTCGCCTTTTGCCAGTAACCGCTGCTGGATCGCGCTATCGTTGCTGGCGTGTTCGCTCATCAAGATTTTCGTCACCGTCTGGATATCATTCTTGTCAAACAGCCATACTTCCAGCGCGGTTACTTTCTTAGGGTCGCCAACGCCGATCGTCTCAGCGATACCCACCCCGCATTCTCCCAGAAATTCGCCGTTTACCGAGTCGATGCTGAAGGAATCATCATACAGGTCGTCTCCCTGTCGATAGGTGGTCATGAATTGCGCCAAAGCAGGTTCCTTTTTTTCAACAGGCGTTTCTGTATATCCCGCCGCCCTGCTTTGCTCATTGCGCACAGCCTGTTTGGGTTTGAGGATACGGCTTTTTTGCCCTCCCGAACCAGCGCTGCGGCGCTTCATGAGAACCACAAATACGCCGCCTACAACCAGCGTCAGTACCAGCAAGATTGCCAAGGGTATGATGGAGAATGTCTTCTCTGGTTCAATCATGCTGTTTTCCATGCCGCTGTCACCCATGCCTAAACCCTCAGCGGGCTCCACAACTGCTGTACTGGGTTGATAATTGACGATCTCCTTGAAAGCGGTGATTTCCTTACTGGAATCAAAACCGCATACTGCCGGAGTGAGAGTGTCCAAAAGATCAGAAGCTTTTTCTCCCAATCCATTCCAGCGAATCTGCACCAATGCGTCATCTGGATTGCGGATATAGGAATCGATGATCATGCACACATAATCTCTTTGATAATCGATTTGCAAATCTGCGGGTGATGCATCTACCCATTGCAGCGGCCATATGCCCCATCCTAAAACCACCAATCCCACGATCAATCCAACTGCCAGCCCAGCCAATCCTAAAGCTGAAGGCTTTTGAAGCAATGCTTTGATTTTTTCCATAGCACCTCTCCTGCTAAATGAGCATTTTCTATTGCCTTTTATATTGCAAGTTTTATGCCGTTTCTTCTTCCGGCGCGAGACTGCTGATCAGAAAAGTCTCCTCGCAATTCAAGCATTGATATTCATTCTTATTCTTGATGGTCAATACCCCTGAACATGCCGGACAGGCAATATTGACCGGTTGTTTCCAGGATGTGAAATCACAAGCCGGGTAGTTTTCGCATCCATAGAAGATGCGCCCCTTGCGCGATTTGCGAACGACGATTTCACCGCCATCCTTCGGGCATTTTACGCCGATCTTTTCCAGATACGGTTCGGTATATTTGCACTGCGGGTAATCGCTGCAGCTGATGAACTTGCCAAAACGTCCCCATTTGATCACCAGGTCATGTCCGCACAGTGGGCAGGCTTTTCCGATCTTTTCCGGTTCCATTTTCGTTTCCGGCATTTCTGCCTGAGCATGTTTCAGTTTTGGCTCGAAGGATTGGTAGAATTCGGAAATTACCTGCCTCCACTCCCTTCTTCCGCCGGCAATTTCATCCAGGTCTTCTTCCATCAGAGCGGTGAAATTTACGCCCAGAACGTCTGGGAAGTATTCAACCAGCAGATCATTGACGGTGAATCCGGTTTCGGTTGGTATCAGGCGTTTTCCATCCCGCTCGACATAGCCTCTGATCTGAATGGTGGAAATGATTGGCGCGTATGTGGAAGGTCTGCCAATTCCCAGTTCTTCCAGAGTCTGCACCAGAGATGCTTCGCTGTAGCGCGGAGGAGGTTGCGTGAAATGCTGTTCCGGCAGAAGTTTGATCAAACTTAGGTTTTGTCCCTCAACCAAATCCTCTGGAATCTTCAGTTCTTTATTCTCATCCGAATCCTTGTCTTCGTCACGAGCCTCTTCATATAAAATCAGAAAACCAGGGAACTGCAGTTGCGACCCCGAAGCTCGGAACAAGTATTGATGCTGCCCGCTCTTCCCCACAACCTCGATTGAAAGTGTCTCATATACGGCGGATTCCATCTGCGACGCCACAAATCGACGCCAGATCAGCTGATACAACTTGAATTGTTCCGGAGAGAGAAAGGATTTCAATTTTTCCGGTACGCGCATGACGGAAGTTGGACGAATGGCCTCATGCGCTTCTTGAGCTTTAACGGTTTTGGTTTGATGCTTTATTCCGCTTTCGGGTAAGAATTTTTCTCCGTGGATTTCTTTGATATAGGTTCGGACTTCTTCTAAAGCCAGTGGTGAGATGTTGGTAGAATCGGTGCGCATATAGGTAATCAATCCAGATGCGCTGCCTTCACCCACTTCAATCCCTTCATATAATTGCTGCGCGATGCGCATGGTGCGTTTAGCGGTGTATCCCAGCTGTCGCGAAGCTTGTTGCTGCAGGGTGCTGGTGGTGAATGGGGCGAAAGGTTTTCTCTTACGGCTGCCGCGTTTAATGCGGCTAACCGAATACGCCGCCGATTCCAGATCGCGCACCAATTCCTCAATGACGCCCTGCGTCGGCAATTTCGGTTCTTCTTCATCCACTTTTGCCAGGCGCGCTATGAATGGTTCCTTGTGATCTTGCGGTTGGAATTCGCCGTCGATCGTCCAGTATTCCTCCGGAACGAAAGATTCGATCTCCCTTTCACGCTCGATGATCAACCGCAGCGTCACCGATTGCACACGCCCTGCGGATAGCCTGCCGCGCACTTTTTCCCACAGGAGTGGTGTTAGATTGTAACCCACCAATCTGTCGAGAATGCGCCGGGCTTGCTGCGCATCTACCAGATTAGAATCAATTTCCCGCGGGTTGGCAAACGCCTCCGCTACGGCAGGTTTGGTGATCTCATGGAATACCACCCGTTTAACTCGTTCTTTGTCCAATTCTGCCGCTTCCAGTAGGTGCCAGGCAATCGCTTCCCCTTCCCGGTCAGGGTCGGTCGCCAGGAATATTTCTTCCACTCTCTTTCCATCAGCCTTCAGCTCTTTCACGATCGGCCGTTTTTCATTCGGCACTCGGTACTTCGGTTCAAAATTGTTTTCCACGTCCACTGAGAGTTGTGAGCGCAGCAGATCGCGCACGTGCCCCACCGAGGCTTTGACCAGATATTCCTTCCCTAAAAAATTCCCAACTGTGCGGGCTTTCGCCGGTGATTCGACAATCACCATCTTGCCCTTGCGGTCATTTTCCTTTTGCTTTTTCATTTTCCGCTTGGTTTTTTTTACGATGGTTGTCGCCTGCGGACGCGGGATGCCAGCGTGAGCGTCTGTCATGCCTACGCGGTATAGTTTCGTCCCACACACGCCGCAGGTGCCGGTGGTAACCGGAAGCGCACGTGCATTATATTCCGCATGCGGATTTTGAATTTCTCTTTTTTGTTTGCATTTCATGCAATAAGCTTCCAAGGTTAGCTCCTATAGGTACGCGTCTTTGTTTTCGCTTTTAAGTCTTTCGACAACCTCGCGCACTTTTTGGGTTTGTCCCTTCTTGCAGATCAACAGAGCTTTTTCACTCTCGATGATAACCAAGTCTTGGACGTCCACCAAAGCAATTAATTTACCATATCCTTCGCTGTGGTAGAGAATATTATGCGCATTCAATGCGATGCTTGCTTGATTCGACAGCACATTTCCATTTTCATCACTCGGCAGGAAATCAAAGAGCGAATCCCAGCTGCCCACATCGCTCCAACCCAGCTGTCTGGCGGGGATCACCACAACCCTTTGCGCGCCTTCCATGATCCCATAATCAATGGTCTGTGGTTTTATTTTTTCCCAAATTGACGAAATAGAGATTTTCTTGCCATGCTTTCTGGTCATATCGCGGATCTCGGTAAGACTTGCAAAAAGGTCAGGCATCTGACGTTGGAATTCTGCCATGATAGCGCCCGCTCTCCAGAGGAACATGCCGGAATTCCAGAAGAAATCCCCCTCAGCTAAATATCTCCGCGCGGTTTCCACGTCTGGCTTCTCGACGAACCGCTTGACTTCAAATCCTTCGCCTTGATTTATTGTGCTGCCAGCCTGAACATAGCCGTATCCAGTAGCTGGAAAGGTGGGTTCTATTCCAATGGTGACCAGGTAACCATCTGCTGCCCGTTGGCTTCCTTCCATTAACACGCGATGGAATAGCTTGTCATTTTCAATGATGTGATCGGCGGTTAGAACAGCCATCACCGCATTGTTGTCCTTTTCCAGTAAATGAATTGCCGCCAAGCCCACCACTGCCGCTGTTCCTCTGGGCATCGGTTCGATGATGAAATTTTCGATGGCGATTTGCGGGTATTCCTTGCGCAAACTTTCCACCTGAGAAGCCACGGTAACCACAAAAATGTGCTCCCAATTAAAAAGCCCTTCTAACCGGTCAATTGCTTGTTGAAAGAGCGTGCGTTCTCCGGCGATTTTCAGCAGTTGTTTGGGGTGCTCCCGGCGTGAGATCGGCCATAGACGCGTCCCTCCACCGCCTGCCATGATGACTGCGTATGTCTCAGTTTTCATGCTTCATAATCCTGCTGCGCTTCTCCAATGGATATATAGGTTTGGTTGCCTGTTTCTTTCACTAGTCCTTTCAGCCGCATCATTACCAACGCTGCTGAAATTTTTTCCATCGGAATACTCAAGCTTGCTTTGATTTCATCAATATGCAAAGGCTCGTTCTTTAACGCCTCCATTAATAGCAATTCTATATCATTTTCAGGGATAACCTTCTTGGCGTAGCGGAATTCTTCCACCTGATCGAGATTCAGTGCTTCCAGCACCTCCGCGAAATCCAGCAGGGGGATTGCCCCATCGCGAATCAATCGGTTGGTGCCTTTGCTGCGCATCGCATAGATGTTTCCTGGAACTGCAAATACTTCCCTGCCCTGGCTGGCAGCGAACTCCGCGGTGATCAGCGCCCCGCTGGTTTCGCCAGCCTCCACCACTACTGTCGCCATGGATAAACCCGAAATGATGCGGTTACGCGGTGGGAAATTGACTCCATCCGGCGGCGTGCCCGGGTAATAATCACTCACCAGCGCACCATTCTTCACCACAGCTTCCGCCAATGCACGGTGTTCCGGCGGGTAAATGATGTCCACTCCGCAACCAAATACTGCAATCGTCCGCCCGCCCGCTTCGAGAGCTGAGCGGTGTGCCGCGGAATCAATGCCGCGTGCTAATCCGCTGATGACGGTTATACGGTTCTGTGCTAAAAACCGCGCCAACTCTTCTGTTACTTGCCGCCCGTAAGCAGTGATGTGTCGCGTGCCCACAATCGCCACTGCATAAGCGTCTTCCTCAAGTATCTCTCCACGCAGGTATAGCACCGGCGGTGGGTATTCAATTGTCAGCAATTTCTTGGGATAATCGCCATCGTTGATCGTGCAAATCTTTATCCCGCCTTGCAGAATTTTTTCAAATTCCCCATCCAGATCCAGCGTTTTCCGTACTTCAAACAACGCTTGAATGGTTTTATTTCCCAATCCTGCTTCAATCAACTGGATTTCATGCGCCTCCCAGGCACTTTTCAGATCGCCAAAATATTCCAGCAGTTTTTTTGTCCTTGCAGCTCCGATCCCCTTGACTTTGCTGAATCCCACCCAATACTTTTTCTGATCCGAGGTCACTTCACACCCATTCCTGCAGCTTTACCACCATTGTACGATCTTCCGGTTCTACGTGCAGCACCACATCATCGATAGCCGGAACCAGAATTTCTCTTTCTCCTTCTTCCTTGCTCCTGATCACATAAACATCATTCGCTCCGGTTTCAATGATCTCAACCAGTGTCCCGATGAGCTGCCGCTTTTCATCAAAAACTTTCATGCCGATCAATTCATGGTGATAATAATCACCTTC
>CAYVJI010000016.1:20105-27381 GCA_964451805.1 uncultured Pelolinea sp.
TGCCCAGTTTGCCGACGGCTAAAAATTCAGGCTCACTATAATGCAGCGAGCCTGATGTGTTCTCATTTGCGGTTTTGCGTTCTTTTTTCGAGATTGGCATGTTCAGGGTTCAATGATATCCAGGGTGACCCTTTTTCCTTCTCTCGCAGCGGCTACCCGCAGCAGGACGCGAATGGAATTAGCCACCCTGCCGCCTTTTCCAATCACCCTGCCCATGTCTTCTTTGGCAACGCGCAGTTCGATCCGTACACGCCCATTTTCTTCGACCTCTTCAACGGAAACCTGGGATTGGTCTTCTACCAATTGTTTGGCGATGTACTCAATTAATTCTTTCACCGTAGCTCCTTTTAGTATTGAGAGCAGTTCTCTTTCGGTTCAGTATTAGTCTTTTCGAGTCTTCTGGTCAACAGAGCGGGATTGGTAGAACTGGTTGGCTTCTTCCAGCACCTTTTCTAAAGCTTCTCCGGCTTTATACTTCTTATACCGTTCCATCAATCCAACCGCGTTGAACAATTGCAGCATCGATTCGCTGGGTTGGGCGCCATTTTCTATCCAATGGTACACGCGCCCTTCATCTACTTCGAAACTAAAGGGTTCCGTACGCGGGTTGTATGACCCCAATATTTCGAGAAAACGTCCATCCCGCGGGCTCTCTTTCTCAGCCGCAACAATCCGGTAGCTGGGTTGGTTTCTTAATCCAATTCTCCTTAAACGTATCTTAACCATGCATGCTTCTCCTGTTTATATCCTATTTCGGTTCTTCAGCAGCAAGAATCTCTGAGGGACGAGAAAGGAGTCGTTTTTCAGATTATTGCTTTCCTGAATGACACAATGATAATTTATAATTATACTTCTTGATGAGTTGATATCTCTTTCACAACCAAAGCTTGAATTTTATTAGAAAGCGTTCATCGCGTCAAGTCAGCAATTCCTATGTTTGTATTCTGGTTTTGCTAAAAAAGTGTAGAAAAGAATGAGAGGTATTATGTCGAAAGTAAAAATTGTCACCGATAGTACTGTGTATATGCCGGAGAATTATTTAAAAGAACTGTCCATTGAAGTGATTCCCCTGCACGTGATCTGGGGAGAGGAAATCTTCCGCGATGGGATTGAAATTTCACCTGAAGAGTTCTATCAGCGCCTGCCGCAAAGCAAGATCATGCCTACCACTTCCCAGCCTTCCCCAAAAGAATTCACCGATCTGTATGAAAAATTTCTCTCGGATGGCAAAGATATCTTGAGCATTCACATTTCCTCGAAATTATCCGGAACTGTCGATTCCGCCCAGCAAGCCAAAGAGAGCTTAGGTGCAAAAAATATCGAAGTAGTGGATTCTCTCTTCACCACTTTTGGGACAGGCTTTCAGGTGATCGCTGCCGCGCGCGCCGCCTCTCAGGGAGCCTCTTTATCGGAGTGCAAAGCCATTGCAGAAAAGATGCGTGCTGCCACTAATATCTACTTCATCGTCAGCACGTTGGAATTTCTAAAGCGCGGCGGACGCATCGGCGGTGCCGCTGCCTTTTTGGGAACTGCCTTGGACTTGAAACCAATCCTGATGGTCAAGGAAGGCAAGATAGAAGCCTTTGAAAAGATTCGCACCATGAAGAAAGCCATTGTGCGTATCGTGGATATTCTCGATCAGCACATCGGTGCCAAACGACCCATTTACCTGGGAATTTCCCAAGCCACTGCGCCTGAGAACGCCCAGGCGTTGAAAGATGAGATCTTTAAACGATATGGTAAAACTGATTTTATCGAAATCGTGGAGGGCGGTTTGAGCCCGGTGATTGGCGTGCATGCCGGACCAGGCGCTTTGGCGTTGAGTTTCGCTTCACTTGACTGATTCGCAGCCCACTGACCCTCGATCGCGGGGGTCTTTTCATTTTGGTAAAATATTCTGGCAATGAGAACATACCCGCTTATTGGGCTTCAAGCCCCTCAAATTTTGCTACCCAAGCGGCATATTGATTATTCGAAATGGGCAGTGGTAGCTTGCGACCAATACACTTCACAGCCTGACTACTGGCAGGAAGTTGAACGATTCGTTGCGGATTTCCCCTCAACGTACTGGCTGATCCTGCCCGAAGCCTATCTGGGAAGCGAGCGGGAAGCCCTGCACCAGCAGCACATCAATAACCGCATGCAGGAACTGCTGGGTCAGCAAATCTTGTATCCATTGGAAGGCTTCGTCTATCTCGAACGCTCCATTGCAAGCAAGAAGCGCAAAGGTCTGCTCGCCGCGCTGGATCTCGAACGCTATGATTTTCACCAAGGCAGCCGCTCTCTGATCCGCGCCACGGAAGGCACGATCCTGGAAAGACTGCCTCCTCGCATTAAAATTCGCAAACAAGCACTGTTGGAGATCCCCCACATTATGGTCCTAATTAACGACCCGCGCAGATCGGTCATCGAACCGCTCTCCAATCTCACCGGGAGGATGACTGAGTTGTATGATTTTGAATTAATGCAGCAAGGTGGTCATTTGCAGGGTTTTTGGGTCTCTGATGCAGAAATGGAGAAGTGCATTGTTTCATCCATTGAGGGGTTATTGCCTCCCTCCTTTGAGGATTCCCCCTTCCTGTTCGCAGTCGGTGATGGCAACCATTCTCTAGCTGCCGCCAAATCGGTTTGGGAGGAGATCAAAGCAGCTTCAAGCCATGACCATCCTGCTCGTTTCGCCCTGGTTGAGATCGTCAATATCCATGATGAGGGTCTCCAGTTTGAGCCCATCCATCGCGTTCTGAAAGGCTTGCGGATGGATTTGCTGGAATCTCTTCAGCGTTATTTTTCTGGTCAAGTAGAGACCGAAGACATACCCAGTTACGCTGCCATGCGTGAGCGGGTAAACACAGGCTCAGAAAAGCAGCGCTTCGGCATGCTCTCGGAACAAGGCTTCCACGTGATCAGCCTGCTCGATCCACACCATACCCTGCCGGTTGGAAATTTGCAAGCCTTCCTGGATGATTTTCTCTCCCATGAATCCGCTCAGGAAATTGATTACATCCATGGCGACGACGTTCTCGAACGCCTAAGTCGCTCTTCCGGCTGCGCCGGTTTCTACCTGCCCGCCATGCCAAAATCTCAGCTGTTCAACACTGTCGTGCGTGATGGAGCCCTGCCGCGCAAAACCTTTTCTATGGGCGAAGCCAATGAAAAACGCTTTTATCTGGAATGCCGCCGAATCCAGCCCGAATAATATGAAAAACATTGTTCTCACTGGTTGCCTGGTTCTGCTCCTCACCTCTTGTGGGATGAATCAATCCGCCCTTCAAGATTTGCCGGTTGCCACGGAATCTCCAGCCAGCATAATGCCTCCGTCCACAGCTACGCCGAATCCAAGTCCAACACCCATCCCTCCCACCCCCACGCCGGATTACATTGACCACATCTGCTCACCCTTATTTGATGTTCCGCTCACCGATCTGAACCAAATTCTGACCCAACCTTTCAAACATCCTCGTGTAGGGAATGACGATGGGCACCATGGTGTGGATTATGCCTTCTATCGCTATAAAGATTTCATTGGGATTGAGGGATTGCAGGTAACGGCTGCTTTACAGGGCAAGGTAGTGACCATCCTCAACGACCGCAACCCTTACGGTTATGCGCTGATCATTGAAACTCCGCTTGACCAAATTGACTCTGCATTGCTCACTAGTATTTATCTTCCTGAGATTCAGCCCACAGTAGAGCCAGATCCGCGCGTTAATTGCCCAGTATCAGGGAACCTTCCTTTCACGCCAAACGAATCTGAACGCTCGCTTTATACGATGTATGCCCATTTGAGAGACCTCCCAACGCTTCAAATTGGCGAAAGTGTGGATTGTGGCCAAGTCATCGGCATGGTAGGAAATACTGGTCGTTCCACCAACCCCCATCTCCATTTCGAAACGCGCGTGGGTCCGTCTGGCGCCAGCTTTGAAAGTATGGCATACTATACCGTCCAATCCACCGAAGCGGAAAGGTATAATTACTGTATCTGGAGAGTAAGCAACCTCTTCCAACTCTTTGATTCATTGCTTCTGCTTTCCGCTCAACCATAAAGAAAAAGGTAACTATTAATCATGAAGAAAAACAAATTGATACTGACCATGATCCTCGCGCTGTTTGTGGCTGTCTCCTCAGCTTGTGCTGCCAGCGTGGAACCCACTCCGACGGTTGATCAAAATGCCGCCATGACCCAAGTGGCTATGACGGTCGCTGTCGAAATGACGCAATTTGCCCTGCAGAATCCTTTACCCCCCACCGCCACCCTGCCCCCGCCAACCACCTCTACTCCTCAACCTACTGTTCAAACAACCTTGCAGAATACGCCTGCCGCTTCCTCCGCATCGGCAGTGGTCGTCCCAACCCAGGCGCCTAGCGCTGGCACACCCGATAATTTAGCCTGGGTCGCTGATGTGAGTGTTCCGGATGGCACTGTTTTTTATCGCAATGAGGGTTTCACCAAAATCTGGCGCGTTCAGAATACCGGCACCACCACCTGGGATTCCTCTTACAGCCTGGTGAATATTGACGGCAATACCTGGGGAGCGGATGTAGTCATACCCTTGACCGATACCGTTGGACCGGGAGCTACGGTGGATCTCAAGGTGTATCTGCGCGCTCCCGACCAATTGGGAATGGCGTTTTCCCGCTGGAAGTTATTGAACAGTAAAGGGCAAATATTTGGCCAAGAATTGTATGTTTACATCACCGTAGGCACGAAAACTCCCACTCCAGGAGTCGCCGGATAGCTTTTCCACGATGAAGGTGTTTTTCGATCTGATGAAAGCCGAGGCAGCCTGCCTTGGCTTTTCTTTCGTTCATATCACCCATCCCCATCAGCCTGCCCATTACCCGCAATACCTGCAATGGCTTTCAAATGGTTTTGCCGCTGAGATGCATTATCTGACGGCTGATCGTGTCCAGCGCTCTCGGCATGATCCCTCCGCTTTGTTGGATCAGGCACGCTCGATCATTGTTTTAGGCTTGCCGTATTCCTCCTCAATTGACTTGAATTGCTCCGTTGACGAAGAAAATGCGCCCAAGGGATTTATCGCCGCTTACGCACTGCATGAGGATTACCATCGTGTCCTCAAAACCAAAGCCCGCCAGTTTATGCAGCGGCTCGCGCCTTCCGTTGGGCAATCCGTCCATTACCGCATTTTCGTGGATTCAGCCTCCTTGCTCGAGAAAGATGCGGCTTGGATGGCCGGCGCCGGTTGGATCGGCAGGCATTCCCTGTTGATTACACCTGAGAAAGGTTCCTATCAGGTGATCGCCTGCATTCTCACCGACTTGGACCTGCCTGTTGATCAGCCCTTCAGTCAAGATTTATGCTCCGGCTGCCAGCGCTGTCTGCGAGCTTGCCCAACCGCCTGCATTCAGCCAGATCATTCCATCGATGCCAGCCGCTGCGTTGCTTATTTGACCATTGAACATCAGGGGATCATCCCCCCTGAGCTGCGCCCACGGATCGGCCGGTGGGTCTTCGGTTGTGATGTCTGCCAGCAAGTTTGCCCTCATAACCAGAGAACGCGGTCATCAGAACAAATGGACGCAGGCCTGCCTCTGCTGGGCATCCAGCATCCGCTGGATTTGCTGCAGGAAATACAATTGAGCCCGGCATCCTACCAACAAAAATTTCAGCAATCGCCCGTCCTACGAGCCCCTTTCCAGAGTTATCAGCGCAATCTGATTGTTGCTATGGGCAATTCCCAGGCTGCAGCCTGCCTGCCAATCCTGCAAGAAATTCTCCTCAGCAATCCCGATGAGATCCTGCGCCTGCATGCTGCCTGGGCGATCGGGCGACTCGCGCACGCGGATTCGTACCGCGTACTGAAGGCTGGTCTTCGTGTGGAGAAGGATAACATCGTCAAGCAGGAAATCGAATCAGCGCTGCTCCAATGAGATGCCAGCTTGAGATAAAAAAATCCCCTTGGTCCAACAAGGGGATTATGCTCTCATGAGGTTTGCCTAGGATGCCAGTGTGCTGGTGGGGGCAAAGGTTGGGGTCGGCGTGACGATGTTCACCCTAATGATGATCTCCAAACCGACCGCAAGGTTGTTGAGGTCATCACCCAGTTTATCTTCGTTCAAGTCCAGGATATCATCTAAAGTCGTGTTGAATTTGCTGGCGATGGATGCCAGTGAGTCGTTTGGCTGCACCTTGTAGGTAATGCGCGTTCCAGCCGGGGTATCCGGCGGCAGCGCTGTGGCGGTTGGCAGTGTTTGACCGGGTGCCGGCACTTTGATCTTCTGTCCGGGGATGATCGGGCAGGTACCATCCGGGAAGTTATTTATTGCAAGCAATGTCTGTAAATCAACTCCAAACTTTTCTGCAATCATGTAGCAATTTTCTGACTCTTGCACTTCATATTCGGTTGGCCCGGAGGGAGTGGGCGAGATCGTTGCGGTGGGAGTAAGCGACGCTGTCGGTTCTAACGAGGGTGTGGGCGATAGCACCGGTGTAGGCGGCATAGCACTGGTGGCAGTGGGTTTCTTGCCGAACAAGTTGAATTGAAAACCGCCGCCACTGATCCACAGCACGATGATCACGATTCCGATGACGACCATCAGGGCTGCCATGACTGCCAGAAAGACCGGCAGAACTTGTCGTTTTTTCCGATAAGAATCAAGCAGATTTTGAGGTTTTTGCCTTCCTAGCATAGGAATTCCTTTTCTTTTTTTATATCGCAAATACTATCCGCTATTTCGGCATTTGAGCCTATTCTAACCTAAAAAGGCGCTGTTGATTCAGTTAATCGCCAAAGAACAATGTCCACCAGATCTGCCAATTTTCAACCGCGCTGGGGGTAGGAGTATCAACGTACTGGATTTGCGGGGTGGCATCCTGCGGCGAAATCGGGATGATAGCCTGGTCGCCCGGTTGAACGTAATGCTGGTAGGTGCGTGCCCATTCTTCCACAGCTTTTTCTGAGTCTGCGTAGGCGATTTGCGTTTCAAGTGCGTGCTGGGTTGCCTGCAGGTTTTCAATGCGCTCCTGCATCTGGTTGCGTTGGCTGGTCAATTGGAAATATTCCGCCAGGCTGGAATTAAGCCCCATCACCATGAAGAACAGGATGATCAGCAAAATGACGAAGATGCCGCGCTTCCAGTTTATTCTGTGCTTGGACATTTGCATTAATCTTACTGCAGAAAATCGACCTTTACCATTAAACAAAAAAACCCTGTCGCTGCAGGGTAAGTGCCGAAGGTGGGATTTGAACCCACATGAGCGTAATGCTCACTACGCCCTGAACGTAGCGCGTCTGCCAATTCCGCCACTCCGGCT
>CAYVJI010000017.1:0-26432 GCA_964451805.1 uncultured Pelolinea sp.
CGTTGAAGTGCATGACATGCCCCGGCTGCACGGGTTTGCCATGCAGCAGTTTGAGTGCTTCCTGTGACTGGATGGCGGCAATGATGGAAGCGATGGTGGGGGTGGTGGGCACCTTGCCCAACAAGACGTTCTCGCGCGCCAGCAGCGGGCAGGAGTAGCGCAAGGCCAGGTCGCGGCGGGCTTGCTCGGTCAGGCTGCACTCAAAGCAGGCGCCCTGCCCGGGCACGAACACGCGCGCCAAACCAAAGAATTCCTGAATGGCGCCATCCACCCAGGGTTTGTTGATCCAATAGGCAAAGCGGTTGATTGCCAGGCGCGCTTCGCGGTTATCCAGGCAGCCGATCAGCACGTCCATGCGTCGAAAGACACCCAAACCGATGTCGGTAGTCACATCGCCATGCAAGTACTGCACGTGCACGTGGGGATTGATCTCCTTGGCGCGCGCGGCAGCCACCTCTGCCTTTTTTCGGCCGGAATCACTCTCACGGAACAAGACCGAACGGGAAAGGTTGGCCAGCTCGATCGTGTCGAAATCTACTATGTATATGTAACCGATGCCCATCAGGATCAGGTTCTTGATGACCTCGTTGCCGAGCGCGCCGGCTCCAACCACCATGATTTGGGCTTTTTCCACCCGTTCGCGTTCCCACCAGGAAATGAATTCAAAGGTGCCCAGGCGGTCAGTTTTCAGATTGGGAATTACCAGAGGTTTTTCCGGCGCAGAAGGCAGGCGGCGCGGGCCGCTGGGGAAATCCTGCGGGGCAATGCGCACGCGATCAACCGCAGGCTGCGATTCGGCGGTTTCGGCTATTCTATGCGCCAGGGTGAGGTTGGTCTCTTTCAATTCCGAGACGAACCAGCCCACGCCGTGGCGCGATTCGATCAAGTTAAGTTCTTCGAGTGCTTTGAGCGCCTCGCGTAAAGTGGAACGGCTGATGCCGAACTGTTTGATAAGATCGCGCTCAGCAGGCAGCTGGTAACCGGACTGATAGGTTCCATCCAGCATCTGCCCAGCCAGCTTGCCAGCTACGATTTCAGATAAAGACTTGCGAGGAATTTCATCCACAGCCACCTCTGTTTTGGTATAAAGGTCAGACCACTAAACCAAAGTATAGTTATTTTTGGCAGGCTTGTCAATATGCGAATGCAAAGTGTGGCTAGCTTGTGATGATGCTTGCCTGCTGACCAAGATTGGAAGGTTGGATCAACCGTGACGAAATTAAGGAATGTTAAGGAGATTTAAAGTGAAAGACCTCAGGCAAATAAGCGTTTGAGATCGATTTCAGCGGTTCGCCCCTCCACAATGATTCCGATCAACATGCGCAAGAAAGGAAGCTGCCGCGGATCAAGCAAACCGCGCGCTTCCAGCTTGGGCAGCGCCCAGCCCATTTGCTGAATGATGGAGACTGATTCAAGCGTCTCGCCGGGCATGGCTTCCAGTGCCTGGGCAAAGGAAAGCCCTTGACCAAGCAGCCTGCCAAGCCGCACGGTGCGCCCGCCTTGCACGGTCACGAACAGATCGCCTGCGCCGGGCAAACCGAAAGCGAAATCCGAATTCACTTTCAGCATTTCCAGAATCTGACGCATTTCAGATGCAGCCAGCGCGAACAAGGCTGCTGCCAGATTATGCATGTGCGCGCCGGCAGCATCCACTCCGCCGATTTTTTCCAAGCGACCGCCTGCCAAACCCACCCCCAGCGCGTACGCATTCTTCAAGGCTACCGCAATTTCCAAAGCGACGATCTCCGTCGTCACCTGGATGTGATAGTAATCGGTTCTGAAAACCTGCGCGAGCTGCTGAGCGGTCTGCTTTTCGCGCGACCCAAAAAGCACGCTGGTGGGCCTTCTGCCTGCCAATTCTCCGGCAATGCAAGGTCCGCCGATGGCTGCCAGTGAAACCTGCTGGCGCACTTCAGCGGGCAGCTGGGCGCGCAGCACCTCGGGCAGGATGAGCAGGTCACCCTCCTCGTTCGCTTCCAATCCCTTGGTCACGGCGATGATCTTTCGGCCGTTTGCCATGTAAGGCGCTAATGTTTTTCCAATCCAATGCACTCCGGCAGAGTTCACACCGCTGACGATGAAATCGACTCCTGCCAGAGCCTGTTCAAGTTCTTCCAGGTAGAAGGGGATTACCCTGTCAGGCAGATGCCGTTGAAGGCGGGGATGAAAATTGCGCTCTTTGCAGCTTTGAATAATGGCATGATCCAAGTGGGTGCCGACCAAGCGCACCTCATGCCCATTATCACTCAAAGGCCAGGCGGTGGCTGACCCCATCAAACCCGCGCCGAGTATCAATGCTGTTGCCATGTTGTTTGCTTCCTTTCGATAATGAAGTGAAATGTATCTACATCCAATCGCGCTTGCGCATCCACAGATACATCCCCAAGGGCAGCGCCAACAAGACCGTCAGGGTGATCCAGAATGGCAAGAAGCTGGTCCAGGCGCGCAGCGTGCCCAGAGGTTCAAAAAAGTTCATTCCAAAGAAACCGGTAATAAAGGAAAGCGGCATGAATAATGTGGTAATGATGGTCAGGGTTTTCATGATAGCGTTCAGGCGGTTGTTGACCACGGACAGATATGTTTCCAGAGCCCCGCTAACCAGATCGCGCAGGTTCTCGGTGATGTCCTGGACGCGCACCAGGTGATCGTAAACATCGCGGTAATACATGCGTTCTTTCTGGCTGATAACTTCAAAATCTCCGCGTGAAAGTTTGTTCAGCACCTCACGCTGGGGTGATACAATGCGGCGCAGATTCAGCAGCGAGCGTTTGATGTCGAAAATGGACTGCAGCAGAGAGGCTTCTGCTTTTTCCATCACCTGGTCTTCAATTTCCTCCACCTTTTCATCCAGGTGGTCAATCATCTGCATGTACTCATTGGCCAGTTCATCCACGATCTGATACAGAAGAAAATTGACGCCACGCTGCAGCAAGCGCGTATCGCGCTGGCAGTTTCTCCAGACGACGTCAATGGCGCCAATCGTTTCCGGGTGATAGGTCACCACATAATTCCGGCCCAAGAAAATATCCAATTCAATGGATTTGTTGATATCTTCCAAGGGCTGTTCGGGGTTCACACCCGCTAAAGCCAAGTATAAATAATCGCCCCAATCATCAATCTTGGGGATGTGGATTTCCACCAGCGCATCGTCAATTGACAGTGGATGGAATTTGAATTTTTCTTCTAATATCGTGCGGCAGTTCTGGGCGGTTTCATGGTTGAGATCCAACCAAAGCAAGCCTTCTTTTTGACCCAGGACAGCTTGAATTTCATCCAACTGCGCGTTTTGCAGAACCTCTTGTTTTTTCACTATGAGAATGCGCATACTTCCTCTCCGCTTTTCATTCTTTTATAAGTCCCGCATGAACCCTGAAAGCAATTCAGCGAACTCGCCACTGGAGTACATCTGGCTGTGGTGCAGGGTAAGGAAATTTTCGGGATGATCCAGGTCAGAAAAACCAAGTTTGCGGTAAAGCCCATGCGCCAGATCCGTGCCCAGCAGCCAGCGCCGCACCACCCGCATTTCCGGATGCTGCAGAATGCATTCCATCAGAAAAACCGAAAGACCTTTGCCGCGATGGGTTTCCACGATAAACACATCAGTAACCCATGCGAATGTGGTGTAATCCGTGATTACGCGTCCGAACCCT
Organism: uncultured Pelolinea sp.; assembly: GCA_964451805.1. GTDB lineage: Bacteria > Chloroflexota > Anaerolineae > Anaerolineales > Anaerolineaceae > Pelolinea. The sequence continues at coordinate 3,651 of CAYVJI010000017.1, forward strand.
ACTTGTTCCCCCGAGCGATGATACACGCCAACACAGAAAGAATTCTTGATTGCCCTTTCTAGAATTTTTAAAGGAATGTCCTTGCACCAATACGATTCATGCGCCAGCCATTCATGGATGAATGATAAATCCAGCTTTTCAGGATCACTGCTGACCAGGTAATCACCGTGGGTTTGTTCCTGCAACAACTCTAAAGGACGCATATTCTCCTCTTGTCAAGTCTTGGCAAATAAAAATTTGAGTAGATTCTAACATTAGAGAGCATCATTTATAGTCGATCGAAGCGATTCTTTTCCGCTGCCTGATTGGTTTGCGGGAGTCAACCAAGTATTTCGCAAACTGTTGTCGTACTATTTCATAGATGGTAAACTTACTGCGCGAATTTACTATTTGTTTAAAGGAAAATACCTGAATGAGAGTTATCTACCCATTTACTGCAATTGTGGGACAGGAGCGCATGAAACGCGCCCTGATTTTGAATGCTGTCGAACCACGCATCGGCGGCGTGCTGATTCGCGGTGAACGCGGCACTGCCAAATCTACTGCCGCGCGCGCTTTGGCGGCATTGCTGCCGCAAGTGAAGGTGGTTGAAGACTGCCGCTTCGCATGCGATCCTGAGCATCCGGAATCCTGGTGCACGGAATGCCGCGAGCGCAAAAGCCGCGGAGAAGACCTGCCGGTTGCTTTGCGGCGCACACCCTTTGTGGACTTGCCGGTTTCTGCCACTGAAGACCGCGTGGTTGGAACGCTGGATATTGAATCGGCTATTCAAAAAGGAGAGCGCCGCTTCGACGCGGGCATCTTAGCAGCCGCGAATCGCGGTTTGCTGTACATCGATGAAGTCAATCTGCTGGATGACCATGTAGTGGATGTCCTGCTGGATTCCGCAGCCATGGGCATGAATATTGTCGAACGGGAAGGGATCTCATTTTCGCACCCGGCCCGATTCATTTTGGTCGGCACCATGAACCCAGAAGAAGGAGAACTGCGTCCGCAATTGCTGGATCGCTTTGCTTTATCGGTGGAAATCCATGGCATTCGCACTGCACGTGAACGCGTGCAAATCATGGAGCGCAATCTGGCTTTTGAACAAGACGCCGAGGTATTCCGCCAAGAATGGCTGGCGCGCGAGGAAGAATTATCGCGGCGCATTGACCAGGCACGCAAACTGGTCGATCAAGTGGTTTACACAGAGCGGAATTTGCTGGCGATTGCTTCTCTCACCGCATCCCTCAACGTGGATGGACACCGCTCAGATTTGGTCATCCTCAAAGCGTCACGCGCGCATGCTGCCCTGGAAGGGCGCACGCAAATTAACGATCTAGATATCGCGCTGGCTGCAGAATTGGCACTGCCCCACCGATTAAAAGGCGGACCATCCCAACAAAACGATATCGGGGTTGAAGAGATCAGTCAGAAGATCGAACAACTGATCGGCTCGCAGGGAGACGACGACCAAGCGATAGAAGATGATAAGGAGCCACGCCAGGAGGTTGACTCGCCAAAAAAAGCATGAGGGGGGAAGATGCCGGGGAACTTCCCCCCCAGGAAGGCGACGAACCTCTCACTCCCCAAGACGTTTTTGACCAATACAATGCGAATTGGTGGGAGGGCGGTCAGAAAGTAAAGACAGGCGAGGCATTTACCCCCCGCCGTCTGGATACACCCTTAGACAAAATGGTGCGCAGCTATGGCGGGCGCAGGTCGCGCACGCAAACCGACCGCAAGCGCGGACGCTATGTTCAAGCCCGCCCAGCCAATGGCGAAACCTATGATCTGGCTTTCGATGCCACATTGCGGGCGGCGGCACCTTTCCAGAAAAAACGCAAAGAAGCGTTAGAGAAATTGCCGGTTGCTTTCCACGTTAAACCCGCTGATTATATGCGCAAGGTACGCGTGCGGCGCGCAGCCAACCTGATTCTGTTTGTGGTGGATGCTTCCTGGTCAATGGCGGTGGCGGAACGCATGAGCGCGACGAAAGGCGCAATCATGTCGCTGTTGACGGATGCCTATCAACGCCGCGACCGGGTGGGCTTGATCGTATTTCAGAAAGACCGCGCAACCCTGGTAATGCCTCCAACAAATTCGGTGCAGCTTGCCCAGCGCGCGCTCAGCAACATCCCGGTGGGCGGCAAAACACCCCTGTCTGCCGGTTTGGATCTGGCACATGAGATTCTGCAACGAGAAGCAGTGCTTCATCCCGATATCATGCCGCTATTGATCGTACTGACGGATGGCGCGGGAAATGTCCCGTTGGGCAATTTTGCCCCGCTGGAAGAATCGCACCTGATCGCGGACCAGATCGCCAAGGATGAAATTCCCGCCATTGTCATCAACATGGAATCAGCGACGTATGATCAGGGGTTGGCTCTGGAATTAGCGAATCATCTGAACGCTCCCTGTTTATCCATCAGTGAACTGAAAGCGGAACACCTGTATATGGCAGTACGCCAAGCGAGTGATGAATTGAAAAAGGTGGATAATTAACCCATGAATTCAAAATGGATGCAGGATCTTGGTCAATTGGACAGAACGCGTATGATTCTGCTTGGCATTATTCTGCTCAGCATCCCTTGCTATTGTCTGGGTGGTTTGGTTTTATGGGGAACTGCCTCCGCCGAACGTAAATCCACCCGCACACCTACTCTGACCGCAACTGAATTAGGCACGGGAATGATCACGCCTTCATATACCTTTCCTGCAGGTACCTTGACGTCAACCCCGACAGCGACAATTACCCCAACATTCACTGCTACGATCACCTACGTCATTCCTCCCAGCCTAACGCCCTCGCAAACCGCCACATTGCAGCCTACAGCAACCTTCACCTTGGAACCCTCCCCAACTTCAACGCCGCAGCCTACGGAAACCGCGACAATCGAAACTCTATTGCCCTCAACTGAATCCACTGGTGATGAATCCTAAAGTAGAAAAAGCTGTATAATCTACCTCCCTCGCAGCCATTATAGAAGCAGATTGTTGGTAGAATAATGTTTTGGAAAATGATAACTCCCAAAGATGGAAGCATCCATCAAACCCTGCGAATGTTTATCGCAATGCTGATTCTGGCAGTAGTTGCATTGGTCGGCTGCCAAGGTCAGAATATTCTTGACTCACTTTTGCCAACAGATGAAAGCGCCCCGGTCACAACGCCCACACATCAAGGAACTTCGCCGGTTATAGCAGGCACGCCGGAACAAGCAACGCCAACTGCGCTGCCTTACATCGAACTGACCATTTGGGTGCCTCCGCAATTCAGCCCTTATGAAGAGGATGAGGCTTCTCTTTTGTTTAATGCACACCTGCAAAGGTTCATTGAGGAAAATCCAAACGTTTCGTTGGATATTCGCGTAAAACCAGCCAGCGGAGCTGCAGGGATTTTCGAAACACTCCTCTCCGCTCACCAGGTCGCGCCGGATGCATTGCCAGCGGTAGTTTTGATTTCCCGTTCCGATCTCGAACAGGCTGTTCAGAGTGAATTAATCCAACCTATTGAAGAGATCTCAAAGAGCATTGACGAAAGTGATTGGTATCCCTTTGCCCAATCTCTGGGAATTGTTCAGGGCACTGCTTATGGCCTGCCTCTTGCTGCTGACGCGCTCGGCTTGGTTTACCGTAATACTAGGCTAGACAGCAATCAACCAAGCTGGGAAAATGTGCTCTCGCAAATGAAAGGATTGATTTTTCCAGCTGCAGATCAGAATATTCATTTTACGCTTGCGCTGTATCTATCCGCTGGAGGCTTGATGCAGGATGCGCAAGGCCATCCATCGATCAATGCAGAGGTATTGGCTCAGGTACTAACTGCCTATGACCTGGGCTTGAAGAAAGGGATGCTTTCACCAACTTTGATCGATTTAAAAACCGATGACCAAGCCTGGGATGCATTCCAGACTTCTACCGCGCAAGGGTTAATCACCTGGGCTAGCCGGCAGCTGCAGAATCCCGAAGAGTTGGAATTGGCTTTGATGCCAACATTAGGTGAAAACCCTGCAACGCTGACTCGCGGTTGGTTATGGTGCTTGGTAGAATCTGATGAACAAAAGAAGAAAGCGGCGGCTACCTTATTAGAATATTTGGTGGAAGCTGACTTTATGGCAGAATGGGCGCCAGTATCCGGTTATCTGCCTGTGCGTCCGTCCTCCCTTTCAAACTGGCAGAATTCTACCGCTCAAGATACCATCAGCAAGATGCTGTTATCAGCGCAAAATCGTCCAAATACATATATCATCTCAGCATTCAATAACAGTGTTAAGGCGGCAGTACAAGAAATTTTTTCCGGTCAGATTTCAGCCACGGAAAGTGCACAGAAAGCGGCAGAGAGCTTAGAGGTGCTTGAATGACGTTCATAGAAAGAATGCGCGGAATTCGCAAGAAGCTGCGCAAGATCTTGCCGAAATGGATCAATTTTCAAAACTTGATTTTTTTCATCGTCATTTTGGCGTTCACCGTCATTGTCTTATGGAGCGAATCCCTTTCACACTACTTTGAATCTATCCGCTTCGATGAAAGTAGCGCTACTGCAACCTCAGCCATCTTACCAGGCACTCCTACACCCATTCCACCGGAATGGGCGGCAAGCTCAGAACAGACCAATGGTATCCTATTAGGCGCTATCATCATACTCTTTGTTATTTTGCTTGGCACATTGGTGATGGTGCTACGAGATATTTCCAAACGACCTTAAACTCTTCAGTCTGTATATTGAATTAGCGGTTGCATGGCGCAACCATTTTTTCTATTCTATCGTATATTATTTGTAACGATTTTCTAAAAAGGAGAGAAAATGAAAAAACAAGTTGATCTAAAGTCAAGGTGGCTTATCATCCTAAGCTTAGTATTCATAGCAGTATTGGGCGGCGTCGGGACAGTGAGCGCAGCGGAATTCCCCAAGGGCGAGACAATCCCAGCTTCACAAACTATTGACGACGACGTTTTCATCTCGGGAGCTAATGTCGTTGTGGACGGGACAGTGAATGGCATCCTATTTGCGACCGGTCAAACTGTTACTATTAATGGAACCGTCAATGGTGATGCAGTTTTAATGGGTGAAAGCATCATTGTCAATGAAAGCGCACATATTGCAGGCAATCTCTTCATCGGTTCAGCGGAGATCGTCCTACGCGGCAGCGTGGATGGTTCGATGTTTGGCGGATCATCTGCGATGAAATTCGCCAGGAGTGCGGATGTTGCGCGAAATATGTTCTATGGCGGGTTCAGTTTGACGACCGAAACAGATTCGCTCGTTGGACGTGATTTATTTGTTGCCGCTTACCAGGCACTCCTTTCTGGCGCAGTAGAGCGCGACCTCAGGGCTGGCGCAGCGGCTGTAGAACTGAACGGCAGTATCGGACGAAATGCCAGCATTGACGTAGGCGAGGTGGAAGAATCAACTGAATCCAGTACTTGGATGAGTTTTAATCCTTGGATCAGCAAATATGTTGAACAGGTTGTCCAACCCGGATTGCGGGTGGCAGACAATGCCTCCATTGCAGGCAATACCACTTTAACCAGCTCGGTAGATGCCTCAAGCCAGCTGGATCAAATCGCAGCGGGCAGTGTAATCTATCAAACACCAGTACCGTACAGTGAGGCTCAGCCACAAAAAGATTTTAGTGGCGAAGTAAAATCCTTCCAGAAAGAGATTCCAGGTCAATTCTTAATCAATAAGGGTCTGACGTTCATTCGAACCTTCATCAAGCTCTTTGTGCTGGGTGCTCTGGCGCTTTGGCTATTGGCAAAGCCTTTCAAGAAGTTGATTGATGCTGCTTACCAGCAACCTATGGCTTCCTTTGGATGGGGTTTTGTCCTGATCGCTGTAGGCTTCTTGGCTGTATTGATTGTCCCGTTGGTGTTCATCATGCTAGGCATTCTGATCGGTTTTCTCAGTTTGGGCAGCCTGCTGTCAGTTTGGTTTGGCTTGATCGGCACCAGTCTCCTGCTGGCAGCCATGCTTTTCTTCTTTGCAGTCTTTACCATCAGCAAGCTGCTGGCTGCTTATATGTTCGGAAAATGGCTAATGAAGGCTGTCTTCAAGCAAACGGAAGAAAAAGACTGGCTGAATTTGCTGGTGGGAGTATTGCTGTATGTGTTCATTCGCGCAATACCCGTGATTGGCTGGCTGGCAGCATTAGCCGCCACCCTGATCGGAACTGGCGCTTTCTGGCTGGCTTTGGCCAAGACCAAAAAGAAAAAAGCCTAGATAAACAAGATATTTCAAGGAAGCCCCCATTTCGGGGGCTTCTTCATATCTCGTACGCGATCAAGGGTACCAACATTTCAGCCTGGGACAAGCCACCATGCCTGCCCAACAGATGATTCTCTTTTGGAGCCCACCACCAGTAGGCATTCTTTTGGGGAAAGACGACAAATTGCCCTAAACGATCTCGGACTGCCGGGGATGGTTCGCAATTTCCCAACAAACCCGCTTTCAGCACAACTTCTGAGGGCACCAGCGAAAATTGCTGATCCCAATGGTTCTTTAAATAATCATCCACATCCTTTGCATGCTCACATTTGACAAACAGAAATGGCAAGCGCCCCTCACCGCTGGGCTGCATGATCAAGTGCCGGGTAAGTTCAGGATGATGCCGCATTTCGAAATTTGATGAAATTTCCGTTCCAATTTGTCCGTGATCGGCGGTCAGAACCACCAATGTTCGCGGAACTTTCAGCTTGCGCAGCTGCAGGATGAAATCAACCAATAGTGTGGAGAAATTACGCCAAAGTTCAAACAATTGCTGACTATGCGGTCCAACACGATGGGACAGGGTATCCAATTCCCCCCAGTAGATATAGGTATATGTGCGTTGTCGGCTGTAGCGGTGGTGAATATCCAGCGCTGTCTTCCAGATTTCGGGCAGCGATTGAAAGGGTAGCCTGTGTGTCCCTTCTAAGAGCATCTGGGATAATCCCGAATCAGCAATTGATTGATGCTGCAAAGCAAAAGAATGGATGTTGGCTTTCTTTAGATAATATCCAAGCGTGGTAACAGGCAGGAATTGCTTTGGCTTAAAATCCGCTTGGGCAAGATTGCCCTGCGTCGCGTTTATGGCTGTCACTGCATGAGTGACCATATTGGCAATTACGCCATATTCTTTCAGGAATACCTCGTAGGCGATGACGCCATGTTCTGCCGGTAGTTTGGCAGTCCAAAAAGTGGTCAACGCAGCCGCAGTAGTGCTGGGTGCAAGGCTGGTTAATGGAAAAAAAAGCCCATCGTTTAGAACTCTCTGCCAATCAGAAGATGGCTGCGGAGAATTGGGATCGAGATGATGAAACCGTAGAAAATCCAGCCCACAGCCATCGATAACTACAAGGATTATATGATTGTATTGATCATGAAATTTCTCAGTGATGATGGGTGCTAAAGATCGGCCTGCGGGCAATGGGCAGCCCAGCCAACCGCAGATGCTGGCTGGGATATTCGCGATCGAATAACCATCATAGCAAGGATGCACCTGTTCAGTTGATTTGGGAATTCCAGCGAGCGTGTGATTTTGGATGGTAGTCTGAATTGCTTCAAAGAGAGAGTTCATTTAGAATAAAGAAACTGTAAGGGAATATCAAATCATTTTATCGAAATATTTTAATCCAATCTGTCAAGCATGATCAATTCAAAAAAGAATAAAAACCTGATCTGGATGGGTGTGCAGCTAATTTATTTCACATTGCTGACATTGTTTTTTACACGTCCATTGCTTTCTAAAATATCCACTCACGTTGCGGGAAATCTAGGAGATAACCTGTACTTCATTTGGCAGATTGGTTGGTTCAAGCAGGCACTATTTGATTTGGGACAATTTCCCTTGCATTCACACCTGTTGAATTTCCCCTATGGATATAACTTGGCAGTTACGGAGATCGCTCCCCTGCAGCTTCTTTTCGCCATGCCATTTGCTATCTTTGATCAATTTGTACTAGGCTATAACTTCTCCATGCTGCTCAGTTTCATCTTGGCGGGAATGTTCATGTCTGCCTGGATCCACAAACTCAGTGCTAACCATTTGGCAGGATTGCTGGCGGGAAGCGCGTATGCTTTCCTGCCTTATCATATGGCTCACTTTCTTTCCGGACACCTCAATATCTCAGCCATTCAGTGGTTCCCCTTATTCTTCTGGGGGTTATTTTCAATCTTGATAAATGGAAAAAGAAAGAGCTGCGATTGGGTGCGGCTGGCGATAGGATTATCTGGAATTGCGTTGAGTTCTCAATACTATTTATATTCAACCTTGCTGATCAGCGCTTTTATGCTGGTGGTTTATTTCCTTTTTCTCCAGCGCAGTCAGATGAAAAATTCTGCCATTTGGCGGCAGTTCTTTTACGCAGGGGCTTTGTCTTTACCGGCGCTAGCGGTTGGTATCATTCCCTATCTGCGGGTGCATCAGGGAACAAGTTCCATACGAACACTGGAAGATGTAATGACCTTCTCCGCCAGCCCTACTGATTTTCTACTGCCCTTCACACGGCATTTCTTATGGGGAGAATGGGTATGGAAAAATTTTCCGCGCGATCTATGGAACGAGGCTACCCTTTATTTGGGTATTTTCGCATTAATTCTGGCGGGGATAGGTTATGCGCATCGCAAGGTGGATGGTCATGAGTACCTTTTTAAAATGCTTGGTGTAGGTTTTGTGGCAAGTATCATATTAGCAATGGGCACTAATCTAACCTGGATGGAGAAACCTGTGCGAGTGATTGATTCCTCGATCATTGCAGAAATTTTCCGCAACGAAGAGGGATTGATATTCCTGCCGGGATACTTTTTGTTCAAGTATCTGCCTTTTTATTCCATCATGCGGGCTTGGATGCGCCTGGCTGTATTCAGCATGGTTTTCTGCTGTGCGGGTGCTGGTTTGGGATTGAACTGGATATTGGGTCGGACGAAAAAACTGTTTCAAATTCCTGTTTCGATTTTTGCAATTCTAATCATCCTGATGGATTTCTTTGTAAAGCCCAATAATTTATCAGAAGTCAAACCACGGGCAGTGGATTTGTGGCTAGCTGAACAACCTTACGGCGGGCAAGTGCAACTGCCTTTCAAGCAATCCTTTGAGGAATACAGCCTCTTCTATACTCTGTATAATCAGAAGCCCTTATTGGGATTGATTCGCACCTTTCCTTCAAACCGATTTTTTGAACTGGATCCATTGTTGAAGAATTTCCCTGATGAAACCAGCGCAAATGCTCTGCACGAGATTGACATTAGATACATCATTTTAGACGAGAATCACTATTCTATTGATGAAGATTTCATTCATCAATGTGAAACCTTGGGGATTGACTTTTTGCTTTCCTTAGAAGGTCAAGCTGTTTTTGCTTTACCTGTCATGGATTAGACACGTGAAAGTTTTGTATAATCTATAAAGCTTGTTAGGATTTGTATGCGCAGAGAAAGACTCACTTGGGATGACGTTGATGCATTAATTGACCATTTGGTTCCGCAATTCAATCATGAATTTGATGGGATGGTGATCGTAACACGCGGGGGGATTGTACCTGGCGGTTTGCTGGCAGCCGTCCTACAAATTGAGCATATTCTTACCGCTGCGGTTGATTTTCCGGCTGAATCGGACATGGATGCCAACAGACAGGGCAACCGTTTTTTAGCATGGCCAAAATTCCTGCAATTCCCTGAGGATAACACTCTGACGGCCAAACGTACTTTAATCGTTGATGATGTGTGGGGTTCAGGTAGAACGATCACTGCGGTTAAAAATCGTGTTTCAGCTGCGGGAGGAATTCCATATACATGTGTTTTGCACTTTAATCCCTACCGCAATTTGTTTGGAGATTTCCGTCCAGATTTCTATGCTGCCATTACAGATGCTTATATCGTTTATCCCTGGGAAAGCAAGCGCGGCAACGAACGCGCATTCACCTATGGATTTGACCAATAAACTATTATCTCTAATTACAAGGGAAAATTACTCTCTCAAGAGAATTTTTTGGTAGGCGTTAACCATTTTTTCCAACCCGAAAAACTTCTCTGCCCGCGCTCTGGCGGACAAATGGTATTTTTGGCGTTCATTCAAAACCTTGATTACAGCCCCTACCAGCGTTTCTGTATCGGGGGCTTCCAACTGCCAATAATTGCTGCCATAGGGCACTACCATACCGCCATCCTCTCCAAGCAGTTCAGGCAGAGAGCCGGTGGCGTAACTAACGACCGGCAAACCACAAGCCAACGCCTCAACAACTGAATTGGGGCAGGCGGCATTGATTTCAGCAGGGAAGAGCAGATGCGCTCCGCGATTCAAATCGGGTATTTGTTCATGCGGCACCAATCCCATCCAGCGCACACAGACATTGTGCGCAACTTGAACCTGAGCGCGCAATTCAGGCGGCGCATTTCCTGCGATCATCAACTCAACTTTATGGTTCAGCTTCTCGGATAACAAACAAGCAGCTTCCACAGCGTTGAATAAATCACGTTCGTGCCCGCCTTTAAAACTACCCTCCACAACCAACAGTCGGATGAAGTCCTTTGGGAGATCTCCCAGACCTTTGGGAGAAAAGACGTTCAAGTCTACTCCATTATGTATGACATGGCTTGTTTTTTGCATAGAGCCATAGACAGTATTCCACCAGTCGCGCGTGAAATTGCTTTGGTATACGATCTCGTCGGCAATATAGCGGCGTATGAATGAAAGCTGCAGGTTCAAACGCTCAGAGCGCAGAAAATGCCCCCAGCCAGTTTTTTGTTTTTTATGCAACCAATTCATGCCATCCAGACGTTGAACGATGCGAAAGCCTTGCTTTTTTGCGTAAAGCAGATATCCCAACTGACGCGTGCTGCCAATAACCAACACTGCACACGTCCCGGTAGTATGCGGATCGTGATGTACAGGTATGCCCATTGCCCGCAATCCCGCGATCAACTTGGCTTGAAAAGATGAAGGTCCGCCAGGACCTTTTAATTTCGGCAAAATACAAATGGAGGATTCAGACAAAGATTTTTCTCGTTTCTTCCCGGCGAAGTATGGGGATTATACCTTCAATTGTTTCATTCTTTTCCCGCAATCCGCATATAAAATTAGAATAGGCGTTACAATTGGACAATTTAATATGACAGCAATAAAACGCATTGTGATCAAAGTAGGAACTTCCACGTTGACGGTGGGAAGCAACCGACTGCATCTGCCGCAGATTGTCTCTTTAGGCAGGCAAATTGCGCAATTGACTACCCGCGGGGAACAAATTGCCCTGGTTTCCTCTGGCGCAATCGCGGTGGGCAGGGAACGCTTGGGTTATCCGGAATTGCCCAAATCCATCCCAGCCAAACAGATGCTGGCAGCAATCGGACAACCGCGTTTGATGAATGTGTATGAACAATTATTTGAGATCTACGGTTTAAAAGTAGCCCAGGTGCTGCTCACGCGTGAAGATATCAGTGACCGCAAACGGTTCATCAATGCGCGCAACACGCTGGAATCCCTGCTGGAACAGGGTATTTTGCCGATCATTAATGAGAATGATACTGTAGCGACTGATGAGATCCGCATTGGCGATAATGACAACCTTTCCGCCTTGGTTGCCAACCTAATCGAAGCAGACCGATTAATCATGCTAACTGACCAAGAAGGTCTCTTCACTACCAATCCCCAACAGGACCCGCATGCATGTTTGATTCCGGAAGTGCGCGGGAAAAAAATCCCCGAGCAAATTTGGCTGGCCGCTGGGGGGAGCCAGAATAGCCTGGGCACCGGGGGTATGATCACAAAATTGCAGGCGGCTGATGTAGCGCGCCGCTTGGGAACAGAGGTGATCATTGCCAAAGGAGCAGAACAAGACGTTTTGCTGCGCTTGTCAGCCGGAGAAGCCATTGGAACGCGCATTTACCCCCTGGAGGATAAACTGCAAAGCCGCAAACGCTTTATGCTGGCTGGGGTGGTGGCGCGGGCAGGCATACGCGTGGATGCGGGTGCGGCAGCAGCGATTGGCAGCGGCGGCTCTTTGCTGCCGGTTGGAATTAAAGATGTCTATGGGCAGTTTGAGCGGGGTGATATCGTCCGCGTGAAGAACGATGACGGGCAGGATTGTGCGCTGGGATTAGTAAATTACTCAAGCGCTGATGTTAAAAAGATCATGGGGCGCAAGTCAGCAGAGATCGAACCTCTGCTTGGTTTTGCCTATGGGGATGAGGTCATCCACCATAACAATATGACTCTATTGAATTAGGGATTGGATTTGGATATTCAAGCTATTTGCCAGAATGCAAAATCAGCCAGTCATTCACTGGCAGTGTTGACGCGCGAGAAGAAAGATGGAGCCCTGTCAACCCTGGCGGATTGGCTGGATGCACAGTCCGATAGTGTGTTGTCAGCTAACCAATTGGATATTGAGGACGGCATTAAAGCCGGCTTGAACCCTGCGCTGATTGATCGTCTGACGCTTACCAAAGACCGCATCCAAGCAATCGCGCAAGATGTGCGCAAGGTCATAGATCTACCTGATCCAGTGGGAGAGAGATTTGATCAACAAAAACTCCCCAATGGTTTGCAGCTGCACAAACAACGCGTCCCTGTGGGAGTATTGGCGGTTATCTATGAATCACGGCCTAACGTGACAGTGGATGTGGCTAGCTTGGCGATCAAAAGCGGTAATGCTGTCATCCTGCGCGGGGGCAGTGAAACCATCCGCAGCAATCGTGTGCTGGTAGCGGGAATCCAACATGCCCTGTCTCAGGTACAAATTCCACAAGAGGTTGTGCAATTCATCGATGATCCCGACCGAGAGCTGGTTACCCAACTACTTAGGATGCATCAGTATGTGGATATGTTAATCCCGCGCGGGGGTGCAAAACTGCACCAATATTGCCGTGAGAATTCCAGCATTCCGGTCATCACAGGCGGCATTGGCATCTGCCATTTATTTGTGGATGCCAGCGCGAACCTGCAGCTGGCTTTACCGTTGATCCGCAATGCCAAGATCCAGCGACCGACAGTTTGCAACGCTCTGGATACGCTCTTGGTGCATCATGCTATTGCGCGTGATTTCATTCCCCAAGTAATCGCTACCCTAAAACAGGATGGAGTCAGTTTCAAAATTACGAACAAAGACCTGCCAACATTGAATTTGGCGTTTGACGAAAGAGTACAGGAAGCAAGCCCTGATGATTTTGACACAGAATGGCTCAGCTTGGTGATGGGTATTAAGGTGGTAGCGAATTTAGACGAGGCTATCCAGCATATCGCTGCCCATTCCACCGGTCATTCAGATGGAATTCTTACCGAAGATGCTGACCATGCCGAACGTTTCATTGCAGGGGTGGATTCGGCGGCGGTGTATGTCAATGCCAGCACGCGCTTCACGGACGGCAGCCAATTCGGTTTGGGCGCTGAAGTTGCTATTTCCACCCAGCGCCTGCATGCGCGCGGACCGATGGCGCTGCGTGAATTGACCACCTATAAATGGGTGGCGCGGGGTGACTATCTGGTGCGGGATTAAATTCTGGACTGAACAATTTTTTATCTGGTTTGATTATTTGCCCGGATTTAACTAATGTGTGACAGTAATTCAACAATAATCCTTTCGGACGCGTGCCCATCTCCAAAAGGGTTGGCAGCCTGCGCCATAGCCTGGTAGGCTGCGGGTTCATCCAGCAGACGCTTGGTCTCTACGATGATCCTTTGACTGGAAGTGCCCACCAGTTTCAGCACGCCGGCCTGCACGCCTTCCGGGCGTTCAGTCATCTGTCGCAGAACCAGGCAGGGGACACCTAAGCCGGTAGCTTCCTCCTGAATGCCGCCCGAATCCGTCAGGATGAGTTTGGCGTGCTGCAATAAGTGCACTAAAGAGAGGTATTCCAGCGGAGGCAGCAAATGGATGTTGCTGATACCATCCAGCAGCTCATGCACCGGCTGTTGAATGTTCGGATTGAGATGCACCGGGTAAACCAACTCAATCCGCCCGGCATAGGTTCGAGCGGTTTCCCGCAGAGCCATGCAGATGCTGCGGATAGGTTCTCCAAATGATTCGCGCCGGTGGGCAGTAACCACGATCAATTCGCGCCTGCCGGAAAGGATCTCGTTTTCCTCAAGCAACCGTTCAATCTCTGTCGGCATGGGCAGATGCTTGACCTGCTCAAGCGCATCAATAATGGTATTGCCGGTCACTTTGATGTTTTCTGGGGAAATCCCCTCGCGCAGCAGGTTGGTTCTTGCCCATTCCGTAGGTGCGAAATGCAGATCTGCTACCGCGCCAGCCACGCGGCGGTTGATTTCTTCCGGAAAGGGCTGCCATTTATCTGTGGTGCGCAAACCGGCTTCCACATGACCAACCCTCACGTGCCGGTAGTAGGCTGCTAGAGCAGCAGCCATGACCGTAGTGGTATCCCCCTGCACCAAAATCCAATCCGGTTGGATTTCTTCAAACAGCGGGTCGAGGTGGGTGAACAATGCCGCAGTCAACTGCGCCAGGGATTGGTCATCGCGCATCAGGTTCAGGTCAAAGTTGGGCCGGATGCCAAAAAGGGAAAGCACTTGGTCAAGCATTTCGCGGTGCTGGGCTGTGGCAATTACAGTCGATTCAAAGTGAGCATTCTGCTCTAATTGCTGTATGATCGGCGCCAGTTTTATGGCTTCCGGGCGGGTTCCGACCACAGTCATTACGCGCAATTTTTTCATGCGTTAATGCTTGCCATCCCCGAGGTGATAGTATTCAAAACCTGCCGAAAGCCACTCTTCTCGCTGCCAGACATGCACCGCATCGATGATCTTTCGCGCTGGTGTGATCTGTTTGATCTTTTGCGGTTCCAAGTTTCGGAACTGATTATGCCCGACAAGCAGGATGATGGCATCTGCTTTCAGCAAAGCGGTTTGCAGGGAATCAGCAGCTTGCGTCCCATTAATGTTAAAGTCTGGTTTGAAAGGTTCAAAGGTGGTCACCTGCGCGCCTGTGTCTCTGAGCAATTGCACCACCTGAATGGCAGGGGCTTCACGCAGGTCATCCACTTCAGCCTTGTATGCTAATCCTAATACGGCAATATGCTTCTTACGAAGAGTGCCAATCTTGCGTGAAACAAAATCAACTACATAAGCAGGCTGGCTGTCATTTACCTGGCGCGCACACCGAACCAATTGCGCAATCTCGGGCGCGGCTTCTACCAGGAACCATGGGTCAACGCTAATACAATGCCCGCCGACTCCTGGGCCGGGATGCAGGATCTTAACCCGCGGGTGACGGTTAGCAAGGGCAATAGCCTCCCAAACATCCACTTGAAAATCATCTGCCAAGCGAGCGAACTCATTGGCGGCGGCAATATTGATATCTCTGTAGGTATTTTCCATTAGTTTGACCATTTCCGCCGTGGTGGCATCTGTCAGAATGATCTCGCCTGTGACGAAGATGCTGTAGAGATCACACCCGGCTTGAGCCGAAGCAGGATTAATGCCCCCGATCACACGCGCGTTTTCTATCAGCTCATGCAGGATCTTTCCTGGCAGGACACGCTCAGGCGAATAAACCAAGTGAAATTCCTGCCCTGCTTTCAATCCACTTTTCTCAAGAATAGGTGCCAGCAAATCTACTGTTGTGCGCGGAGGTGAAGTGGATTCTAAAATGACCAGATTTCCAGCCTTGAGGAATGGGACGATGGATTCTGCGGCAGCCGTGACAAAACTGAGATCTGCCTGTTTATTCTCTTTAAAAGGTGTGGGTACAGCGATAATGAAAGCATCTGCTGCCTGAGGCTGCCGGCGAATGGTTAGATTGCCAGAGTGCAATGCTGCTTGCACCAGCGTGCGCAATCCAGGCTCGAATAAATGCACCTGTCCATTATTCAAGCCATTTACAATTTCGCTGTTTGTATCCACGCCGATAACCTGCAAGCCATGCGTGGCAAATGTGCTGGCGGTTGGCAATCCGATATACCCCAAACCTAAAACGCACAAGGTTTTATAAGACACTCGTTTTCTCCTCAAGATTTAAGGAATTTCGCAGCAATTATGCCATAAATCCACTAAGTGCTAGTTTTGCCCTAACCAGAAATGATAATAATACTCAATTTTCTGGATTCTGTAATCGCATTTTTCATATAATCGACAAGCAGGAATATTGTCCTTTTGCGTGACCACCCACGATTCCTGCAATCCCTGCTGGATAGACCACAATTGAGCAGCGCGCACTAACATCTCACCGAATTTTTTTCCACGAAAAGCGGGTTTTACGGCGATCAGTCCGATGTCGCTTATAAATTCTCTTTTAACAATAGTCAGCATGGCTGCCAATGCGCTGTCTTCTTCGATGACCAAGATCTCATCCGCCAGTTCTCTGGTGATGCTTTTCTTTATCCATTCTTGATAAAGAGCGATGAATAATTCCTGCGGGAAGTCCGGGTCACAGGCAAAACGCGAGTATTGACCGGCTTGTACTGCTAGATCCAGCATATCCGCTTGAGGCAACCTTAATGAAAAGCTCTTAACCCGATCAAGCAGGATAAACAAATCCGGTTTCAAGCTGCTTAATTCAAGCGAATATGTGACCTTGCGGTCCACCAAGCGTCCATGCAGAGAAGCAATATCAAATGAAGCGGGTTGATCGCTTGACCAATAAACCAGCCGGACACCTGCTTCGCGCAAGGTACATAAACTTTGCTTTATCTCCTCCTGCGCAAGTGTGCCGTTGAAGATCCGAGCTGTTCTGAAACCAAAGAAATCGGAATCCCAAGGCAGGATCTGAGTGTTCATAATATTCCTCAATTATGACATAAAAATCAAAACCTTTTTATAAATCCAGATTGCGATGAAATGCATTATATAAAAGAATCATAATAAGGTTGAAAGAGACAAAATCTCGGTTAGTTTGTTGTTTTTTATTGGTAGAAGCAGTATTGTGAAATTCTTCAAAGCTGCATAGTACAATCAAGATGCGAGGTGATTATGCCCAAGACACTTTACCTGATTGATGGACATGCACTGGCTTACCGAGCGTATTTCGCCCTGATGGCAACCGGCTCCCGTTTCCAGACAAGTTCGGGAGAGCCGACCGCTGCGACGTTCGGTTTTATTAATATTCTGATGAGTATTCTGGAGAAAGAGAAACCTGATTATCTGGCTGTAGCTTTTGATACTGGCAAGACCTTTCGTAATGAACGCTATGCAGATTACAAGGCCACCCGCGCCAAGATGCCCGAAGACCTAGTCCCCCAGATCGAACGCATCCGTCAACTGGTTGACGCATTCCAATTTCCACGTTTGGAGCTTGAAGGATTTGAAGCAGATGATGTGCTTGGGTCTGTAGCTCAGCAGGCTGCCAGCCAAGGCTTAGGGGTGAAAATCATCACAGGAGACCGCGATCTGCTGCAGTTGGTAACCGACCGCATAGTAGTCAATTTAGCGGGGGGAAAGCTTTCTGACGCGCAGGATTTCTTTGCTGAGGATGTGGAGAAAAAAATGGGCGTACCCCCCTCTCAGGTGGTGGATTTGAAAGCGCTTATTGGAGACACTTCTGATAATATTCCCGGAGTAAAAGGGGTTGGAGAAAAAACAGCCAGTACGCTTTTAAAACAGTACCCTAACCTGGATGCGATATACGCCCATTTGGAAGAAATTGGGGGGCGAGTCGGTAAACTGCTTTTGGCAGAAAAAGATATGGCTTACCTAAGCTATGACTTGGCCAAGATCCATACCGATCTAGAAATACCACTGGATCTTGAACAAGCACGCACTGATCATCTGGATATTCAGCGCATCAGCGAAATCTTTCGCGAACTGCAATTCCGCAGTCTGACATCTCGTCTGGAAACCCTGCTGAACAAAGGCATCCTGGGCAGCGGCGAACAGCTGGCATTGTTCAATGAAGATCCGATTAAACTCGGATTGCCGTCGAAGCTTGAGATATCTGTAACGATTGTGGACACATCCGAAAAGTTAAAAAACCTGCAGTCAATCCTTGAGCGTGCCAAGCAGATTTCCTTTGATACTGAAACGACATCCACAGACCCTATGCGGGCAGATTTGGTGGGTATCTCCTTGGCTGTTGAAAGCGGCAGCGCGTATTACATACCGGTTGGGCATAAAAGAGGTGCAAAACAGCTGCCGCTGGAAGAGATCAGGGAAACCCTGCAGCCCGTGCTGAAAAACGCAACCATCGAAAAAATTGGCCATAACCTGAAGTACGACTGTTTGGTGCTGCGTTGTCATGGTTTTGAGGTTTCACCCCTAAGCTTTGACACAATGATAGCAGGCTGGGTAGCAGACCCTGACAGCCGCCGACTGGGTTTGAAAGCCATGGCTGAAGGCGAACTAAATATCCAAATGACCCACATCGAGGAGCTGATTGGAAGCGGAAGTAAGCAATTGACCATGGATTTGGTGGCTGTAGAGGATGTGGCGCCCTATGCCTGTGCAGACGCCGAGATCCCACTGAGATTGCTGCCCATTCTTAGCAAGCGCTTGGATACTCATAATGTGCGTGAAGTTTTTGAAAAAATAGAAATGCCGCTTTTACCAGTCCTGACTGAGATGGAATTTACCGGAATCGCAGTTGACGCCGATTTTTTCAGAGCTTTTTCTGGCGAGCTCAGCGGGCGTATGCTTGAGATCCAAAAGCAGGTATACGGCATGGTGGGTTATGACTTTAACCTCAATTCCACTCAACAGCTTTCTAAAGTCCTCTTTGAAACTCTTAAACTTACCCCGCCTGATTCCAGCAATAAGACCAAGAATGGACATTATTCAACGGCCGCCAACGTTTTAGAGGATATGCGCGATCAGCATGTAGTAGTGAAAATAATTCTGGAATACCGAGAGATTTCTAAATTGGTATCCACTTATTTAGACGCACTTCCACGCCAAGTCAATCCGCGCACTGGGCGCGTGCATACTTCCTTCAATCAGACCGGTTCTGTTACAGGCAGACTGGCATCTTCCGACCCTAATTTGCAGAACATCCCAACACGAACCGAGCTTGGGCACAAAGTGCGTAAAGGTTTTATCGCTGCAGCGGGAAACCTACTGCTATCGGTGGATTATTCTCAAATTGAATTGCGTATTGTTGCGCATATGGCGGACGATCAGGCAATGCTGGCAGCCTTCCAAGCAGGGCAGGATATTCATGCTGCCACAGCTGCGGCGATTTATTCCATTCCAATTGAACAAGTTTCGAAAGAGCAGCGCCGGCATGCTAAGGCGATCAATTTTGGTCTGATCTATGGGATGAGCGCGTTTGGTTTAACGCGCACCACTGATCTGACACTGGCTGAGGCGGAAAACTTTGTCAAAGCGTATTTCGAGAAATTCCCAGGAGTGAAGAAATACCTAGATGGTATTCGCAGACAAGCCGCTGAACAAGGGTATGTAGAAACAATGCTGGGCAGGCGGCGATATTTTCCCGAACTGCGCAACCCACCCACTCCCCAAATACGCGCGCGAGCCGAACGTGAAGCTATCAACGCGCCCGTTCAAGGGACAGCTGCAGATATTATGAAGGTTGCCATGATCCGTTTGCCATCTGCGCTGAGCAAAGCGGGGTTGCAGGCAAAAATGCTGCTACAAGTGCATGATGAATTATTGCTGGAATGCTCGCGAAGCGAATTGGACCAAACCATTCAGGTCGTGCAGCAAGTAATGGAAAATGCTTATCAACTCTCTATCCCGCTGGAAACAGATTCGGCCTGGGGCAAAAACTGGGGTGATTTGAAAAGCACGGTCGAGATATGAGAAAGTGATTTGATCCTTGCGGATTCACGCAGTTTCTTAAAAGATATCCGGTCGATAATATTTCAAGGGTTTATTTAAATGGGCTGCGTCATTTATGCAACGCACAATGGCTCTACCCTTGAAAAAATCAATGACACTGAGGGAAGTGTTTTCCATCCAAAAGACCAGAGGTTGTTGAAGCGGGATTCCACAATAATATGCCAATAAATATTTAAGGAAAGCACCATGCGATACTGCTGCAATGGATTTCCCGTTATAGCGGCTCAAGATAAGCTTCGAAAAATTAATAATACGGATTTTTATTTCTGATACTTTTTCGCCGCCTGGAAAATCAGGTTTATCAAAGGAAACTTGTGAATTCTCGGAGTAATATGAATTGATCTGTTGGTAATACTCAGGCGCCACATTTTCCAAGTCGCGAAAATTTAGGTTATTGATCTCGCCAAAATTAATTTCTTTTAAATCCTCAAGGACTTCATAGTCCATATCGTATGCCTGCGCAATAATAGCGGCGGTTTGCTGCGCTCGAGGATATGGGCTGGAGAATAAATGATCAAGCGTATACGAGTTTCTCAATCTTTCGGCCAATCTTTCCGCCTGACTAATTCCGGTCGAATCTAATCCAGCGGTTGTTTCACCCTGTATTTTCCCTTCGGCATTTAGAGTGGTGCGTGCGTGGCGTATTAAAAACAGGCGTGTATAGTAGGGGTCATGCGGTAAGGTTTGATCCATGATATGTAAGCGTACCTTTTCTAAGATGGTGTTCTTGAATTTGTTTTTCGTTTGCGTGCTGGCGTGACGTAAGGCGGCGTAATAATTTTATAGATCTGGCAAACGCGTTCATCCAACATGCGGCTGCGGATGCGTGGATCGATTTCTTCCAAGTTGGCTGAGGTGGTGATCACGGTCGGCAATTGGGTTTCATAGCGGTAGTTTAAAATTTGATAGAGTTTTTCACGCGCCCAGGGAGTTGCATTCTGTGTGCCCAGATCATCCAGAATCAATAATGGGGTGGTTTTTACCTGGGTAAAAACTTTATCATACGAGACGACACTCACCGGGCTGAAAGTTGCCCGCAGGTGATCCAACAGGTCCGGAACAACCGCAAAGATGGGATCCTCGCCCAGCGCAGCCCGGTAATGACCGATCGCGGCAGCAAGATGCGTCTTACCGGTGCCATACGTTCCAATGAAAATTAACCATCCAGCGGGCTGCTCGGCGAATTCCTGCGCTGTGAAAAATGCATTGTCCAAACTGTTTTGTTCATCCGCCGGCAGTTTTTCATTTTTGCGCGCACTGAATTTGTCAAAAGTGCGCTGGTCGTTGATATGCGCCAGGGAGGAAATGGGCGATTGTCCGCTCTCCTGCAAGGGATTGCGAAAATCCGGCGCATCAATCTGAATGCGGGTCACTAAAGCACGATCCTGCAAACGCGAGCTCACCCGCTCCTCAATTTCAAAGAGATCGACATTAGTGGTGATGACTGTCGGCAAGTGGTGGTTATAACGATGGTTGATGATCTGGAATAATTTCTCTTTTGCCCAAGAAGTGGCATTTTGAGTCCCTAAATCATCCAGCACGAGACAGCGCACATTTTTTATCTCTTCAAAGCGGTTTTCATAGGTTGTGTCATCTGAACTGTAGCTATACCTCAGCCAATCCAGCAGGTCGGGAACGGTCAGAAGAAGCGTCTCTACACCCATCGAAACCAATTCGTTAGCAATCGCAGCGGCTAAGTGTGTTTTCCCGCAGCCGTAACCACCCATTAGCAGCAACCAGCCATCTAAGTGGTGTGCATAATGCTGAGCGGTATTGAAAGCAACCTCAAGTGTTTTATTGATCTTTTGAGGATCCTCTCTTCCAGAAATGTCAAAATGCTCAAATGTCATGTCGCGGAAGGCTTCTAGATTGCTGATGCGGTACAAACGTTGTACACTGGCGCGTTGGAAGGTTTCCTTTTGACATTGGCAGACTTCCAGCAGGCCAAAATTGGGATCATCAATTGGGAGGTCGCGGCGGACGAATCCAATCCCGCCGCAAATCGGACAGATCTCTTCTTCCTTCTTGTTTTTCTTGGAGTTTTTAGTGGTGTCCGATTTGTCCATATTCACCTTTGAGGTAGCGGCGGTGATCTTCTTGATCGTCTCTCCGATTGGCTCCATCTCTGCCTTCCTCCTTCCAGTGTTTGAGAATACTCTCAACGTATTTCCAACGGCGGACGTTGTTTTTTACTGCAAGCTGCAGCGCTTCAACGATCCATTCCTGTGAGTAATCCTCCTGGGCCTCGCGCAGGCTTTCAGCGATGATTGGAGTTAAGGGACCGATGTTTTCTTCATAAAGGTGGAAGATATTCGATTGGATGATATCCAATGTCGGTTTTGGCCTTCCATTTTTAAATGATTGACCGCTTTGAATCAGAGCGGCAGCCTGCCTCCCCCTTGGACTGTTGATAAAATAGGTTGGTTCATCATCCCCGGATTTTTCTACTTGAATAATGCTGCCTCTCAGAGCAGCCTGCTGCAAACATCTGGTTAACACTTGCTGAGGGGTTTTGCCTTCACCATGCAAACCCTCCAGGAAAATTTGATCGGTTAAAAAATCCTTTAATTCAAATGGCGTTCCGTAATCTCCTTGAGTGTAAGCTGACCAAAGCATATAGAGAGTAAGTTTCAGTTCATCTAGATCATCGATGATCGGTAGCAGATCCCCAAAAAATTGGTTGGGAATTTTACAGTAAAGCTTGAGGCTTTCTTCAAAGCCATGAAAAACCTGATCTTTCATGATAATTATTTTACGGTTGCGACATCATAGAATTGCGCCAGGTCTTTCAGGAAGACCATCTCAATATCGCGAGTTGGACCATTGCGATGCTTGGCAACCATTAACTCGATTAGCTCGCGCGCTTGCTCACCACCTGGGATGTCCTCTTTTTTATGAATAAACATGACAATATCCGCATCCTGTTCCAGGCTGCCTGATTCGCGCAGATCGGATAACATCGGTTTTTTATCGGTGCGCTGCTCGACCGCGCGCGAAAGCTGCGCGGCAGCCAGCACGGGCACATTCAGTTCACGCGCAAGCGTTTTTAGATTGCGGGTGATGTAAGAAACTTCTTGCACGC
>CAYVJI010000018.1:0-26393 GCA_964451805.1 uncultured Pelolinea sp.
TGGAATGGCCTCGGAAGCGGTAGGTGCATATTTCCAAGAATTGCGGTCCGCTGCCAGCGCGGATTTCCTGCAGCCTCTCGGTTACCATATCTTTCACGGCCAGAATATCCATACCGTCCACATCGTATGCTGGCATGCCGTACCCGCAAGCTTTTTGAATGATGGCGGAGACTGCCGACGCTCTTTCGGGAGAGGTGCCCATGCCATAGCGGTTGTTCTCGCACACCCATAGAACGGGCAGATTCCAGGTTTTGGCCAAATTTACACCTTCGTGGAAGAAGCCAATGTTGGTGGCGCCTTCCCCGAACATGCAAATGGTGACCGCTGGGTTTTTCTGCATGTGGTCCGCCAGTGCCAATCCGGTCGCGATGGGGATGTGCGCGCCCACAATGGCGTGCCCGCCCCAAAAATTCTTTTCCACGTCTGCCATGTGCATCGATCCGCCCTTGCCCTGCGAGCAGCCGGTAGCCTTGCCCAGCAGTTCAGCCATGACATTTTTTACGGGGATGCCGGCATTGATGGCTACGCCATGATCGCGGTAAGCAGTGATCACGCGGTCCTGGGGCTGCCTGGCTGCCAGAATGCCAGTGCTCACAGCTTCCTGTCCGATATATAGGTGCAGGAAACCGCCGATCTCGCCTTTTTGATACAACTCCGCGGCAGTCTCTTCTAATCGGCGGATTGTGATCATTTGGCGGTATAGATCTAGATATTCTTTTTTTTCCATCTTGGTTTTCTCCCGCAAAGCTGTCTATTTCTTTTCAAACTGGACATTTATACTCTTATTATAGCAAAGCGGGTTTTAAGGGCAATAATAACTATATTAACATCCGGGTAAATTACTGGTTTAATTAGGGTCAGCACTTAGACATTTTTTAGATTTTTATATTGAAAGGACAGCCTATGATAAAACCACAAATTGAAATAACAGAATCTTTTCATCTGACCTATCCGGATGCAGCGGTAGGGGTCATTTTGGTGGAAGAAATAACCTCTTGGCAAACCAATCCGGAAATGGAAGAGATTCGCCATTCCATTGAAGCATCAATTAAATCCAAGTTTTCATCAAAAGATGATCTCATTCATGATGCGATCATCAGCGCATACAGTTCTTATTATAAGAAATTCAAGAAAAATTACCACGTCCTTTTCCAGCTTGAATCGGTGATTTCAAACAAGCGTTCCCTTCCCCCAACATCGTCATTAGTACAAGTGATGTTCATGGCCGAGCTGGATAACATGCTTCTGACCGCTGGTCATAACCTAACTGCAGTTGAAATGCCGCTCAGCATTGGCTTGGCGCAAGGTACAGAATCCTATACTTTAATGAATGGCATTCAGCAGACCCCCCAACCCAATGACATGTGCATGGCAGATCGCCGCGGCATCATCTCCAGCGTGATTTACGGACCCGATCACCGCACCCGCCTGACCCCCACTACCCAATCCGCCATGTTTGTTGTTTATTTACCTCCCAGCCTATCGGCAAATTTGATCAGCAAACACATGACGGACATCTTCCGATACATCCAGCTTTGTTCTCCCGCTGCCCGCATGCTTGCGTTAGAGATTTATTGACAGAACGGCTTAAATAGTAAAAGGCGGTTCCAATTAATAACCGCCTTTTTTGGCATAAGTACGATAACTAACTTACTATGTTTACTTCAGATGCTTGTGGACCTTTTTCGCCCTGGGTGACAACGAACTCGACGCGCTGTCCTTCTTCCAGAGTGCGGTAGCCATCTGCTACGATCGCGCTGAAGTGGACAAAAACGTCTTCACCTGAATCACGAGCGATGAAGCCATAGCCCTTTGAACCATTGAACCATTTTACGGTTCCCTGTTCTTTTTCGGACATGATTTGGAACTCCTTTCTAAAATTTTTAAAGCTTGACAACAATTTGGTTCCAAATCAAAAGAACTTTTCTTTCTTTCTAGAACTACTTTTACAAGCAATTAATTCTATCACATTCGCAATTTTGTCAAGAGGTATTTTTTTATTGCCGTATCGTGTTTGTATTCATAATATTTTTTATTCAAGGGATTGACTTTTTCAATAAAAATAGATATAATTAGAACAATATTTCTATTTGGAGGAGATTATGTCTTATGAAATCAAGCTACTTGACCTGCCTGAACAGCCTGCGCTAAGCATGCGCACCGTTACTGCAGTAGAAAACCTGCCGCAATTCTTCGGAAAAGCCTATGGTGCCATCATGGCCCATTTGTCTTCCCTGGGAGAGAATCCGGCTGGCATGCCATTTGGTGCGTATTACAACCTGGACATGACCGCGCTGGATGTGGAAGCGGGTTTTCCTGTGGCGAAAGAGCTGCCTGTGCAGGGAGAAATGCAGTGCACCACCATTCCCGCAGGTAAATACGTATCTACCATCCATCGCGGTGCTTATGACAGCGTTGCGCCAGCCTATGATGCCTTGAAGGAATGGGCGCAACAGCATGGTTACCAGCCCAGCGGCATTGCCTATGAATACTACCTTAATGATCCCAGCGCGGGGGAAGGCATCATACCCGAAACCGAAATTCGCCTGCCATTGAAATAAAACTTTTTACCAGATCATCAAGAAGAGCGCATTGAATACGGTGCGCTCTTCCGCTATAATATCCCGACCATACATCATCCAACGGAGAAAAATCCTACATGGAGAATAATTCTTGGTTTAAGCATTTCCCGGGCGCGATTACAGTCACGGACGCCAACGGTACAATATCCGCCATGAATGACGCTTCGGCGGAAATGTTTCAGAAGGATGGCGGCTACGCTCTGCTGGGAAAAAGCGTCTTCGCTTGTCACCCTCCCGCCAGTCAGGCTAAAGTGCGTGCCTTATATGAAAATGCCTCATCCAATATCTATACCATCACAAAAGACGGAAAAAAAAGGTTAATCTACCAGGCGCCTTACTTTGAAGAAGACCGGTTTGCCGGTATGATCGAAATGTGCCTGGATCTGCCTGACTCGACACCGCATTTTGACCGCGATAATCCCAAAAAAGGTTCTTGACCTAGCTCTATTTTATAAAATACTGTATTTCATTTATCCCTTCCCTTCTGGTGGGGAATGTTATCTCGTTCTATGCCAATTGCTTTTTATTTTGCAAGTACCATATTAGGCAGCCATTTTTTTATCTACGAAAGAGTTTTTTGCTTCACCGCTATAATATAGAGAATTGTGGAGATCAAATTTAAACACAAGGAGCATTTCATGACGGAAAAAGCGCATATCGGTTTGATCGGCTTGGCAGTCATGGGTCAGAATCTGGTGCTGAACATGAACGATCATGGTTTCCGCGTGGCTGTTTTCAATCGCACGGTCGAGAAAGTGGACGAATTCCTTCAAACCAGTGCTGCCGGCACGCTCGTGATAGGCGCCAAATCTCTGCCTGAGTTGGTCAGCCTGCTGCGCAAGCCGCGCCTGGTTATGCTGATGGTAAAAGCCGGCCAGCCGGTTGATGATTTTATCGAACAACTCAGTCCGCTGCTCGATGCGGGTGATGTCATCATCGATGGCGGAAATTCCAATTATCAAGACAGCATTCGCCGCGCATCACAGTTGGAAGCCAATGGTCTGCTGTTCATCGGCAGCGGCATTTCGGGCGGAGAGGAAGGTGCGCGTCATGGTCCTTCCATCATGCCCGGCGGTTCACCGGCTGCCTGGCCTTTGGTCAAGCCTATTTTCCAGAGCATCGCCGCCAAGGTTGGCGAGGCTCAAGAACCCTGCTGTGACTGGGTGGGCGAGAATGGCGCCGGTCATTTTGTAAAGATGGTGCACAACGGCATTGAGTATGGTGATATGCAGTTGATCGCAGAAGCGTATCATTTGATGAGGGAAGGTCTGGGATTAGATGCGGATGCCATGGCAGAATTTTTTCAGAAATGGAATCATGGAAAACTAGATTCTTACCTGATTGAAATCACGGCGGACATTTTAGCCTTCAAGGATGACGACGGTCAGCCTCTGCTGGATAAGATCCTGGATGCTGCCGGGCAAAAGGGTACCGGCAAGTGGACCGGCATCTCTGCGCTTGAATTGGGCATCCCGCTTTCGCTGATCGTTGAAGCGGTTTTTTGCCGCGCACTCTCGGCATTAAAAAATGAACGCTTGCAGGCTTCCCGCCAGCTCAGCGGGCCGCCCGCTCACATTCCACAGGATGCATCCGTTTTCGTCAACGACCTGCATGACGCCCTGTATGCCTCCAAGATTATCTCCTACACGCAGGGTTACATGCTCATGCGCGCTGCCACCGATCAATACCAGTGGAATCTCAATTATGGCGGCATCGCTCTCATGTGGCGCGGAGGATGCATCATCCGTTCCGCCTTTCTCGGTCAGATCAAACAGGCTTTCCAAAGGCAACCACATTTGGAAAATTTGCTGTTAGATGAGTACTTTACCAACGAAATTCATGCTGCCCAGCCTGCCTGGCGGCGCGTCCTTTCGGCTGCGTTGCAAGCGGGCATTCCCACACCGGCTATGTCCAGCGCCCTGTCTTTTTATGACGGCTACCGCCGCGGCTGGCTGCCCGCCAACCTGCTGCAGGCTCAGCGCGATTATTTCGGTGCGCATACTTACGAGCGCGTCGATCAGCCGCGCGGACAGTTCTTTCATACCAAATGGACCGGACAGGGCGGAGATGTTACTTCGCAGACTTACCAAGCTTAGCCAGAGCCTTTGGTGAGGATAACCTTTTTAATATCTATCAAATTGGCACAGAGACTTGGCAATTCATGTTTTTTTTGCGGCTCTTTCGTCAAATCTGTTTTCTCCTCCCCTATTCCGCAATGAAGAGAATATCGCTGGTGCCTCGCTCTTTGTTTCTACCCAGCGGATTATTGACCACCCTGCCCATAAAATACATGGTGGCTGAGCCGCCGCCATCCAGATTATAAGCAACACTGCAACCCAAGTCTTTAAAGATAGACGCGAATTCCATCAATGTTGCGCCTCTGCTGTATCCCCGGCTGCGCCCATCCACAACAATGAAAATAAAATGGTTTTCATCAAATACCCCTACACCGGTCCTGGGCTGCTCTCCTTGGATAGGATGATTGCCAATGTTCGTATCAATCTCAACCTTGGAGATGTTTTCAATGATCTCGCCATTCTCTAGCAATGCGGGCCCGAATGAAAATGTATTCCAGACTCCACTATCCAGCAGATTCTGGCCGTTAGTCTGAGATTCATCATAGATTTGCATCTGTCCATCAACAAAAAAAGCCAGGCCGTTTCTCGCTGGTTCATCCCGAAAAAGGATGCCATTGCGAATGATGATGCCATCCTCACGAAAGCCATAGTAATCTCCATTGACCGCAAAAATGGCATTGTTGTCTTTTGCGATCTCAGATGTATCGGCAATGATGTTTCTTCCAAACTGATTATCCGCAAATGCGTTTCTGAGCTGCTTGGCGTCGCTTAGAACGACATCTGCCATAAAATAGGTCATACGTTCCTTGCCGCTGCCTGCTGCAAATTCTTGGATCGAGATGGATAATTCTGGACTCTGATAGCTCCAATCATCCACTGTAACCTCTTCAACCGGATTGGTTACTGGGGTTGAAGCGATGGTTGTTTCTATCGGTGTTTTTTCCAGATTCATGTTTTCAGTTGCGGTGGCTATAGCCATTGTGCTTGAAAAAGCAGCTACATCATGGATTTCAACATGTCGGATCAAGTAACGGTTGGCTGCCAAAATAGCAATCAAACCAATCAAAAATATAACTGCTATAGTGAGTGGTTTTCGTTTTCTGTTCTTTTCCATTTTTTACTCCACGGTGGTGAGAATCGCACCTGCAAAAAAATAAATAAATATTTTGATGAAATCGTCAACAGTGCGCATTCTGTTTCTCGCTTGTGTTGTTCAGCAATGTTTTTGTTTTTTACTAAACAACCTCCAAAAGATATATTTGCTGCTGATTTTAAACATCTAATTGTCTAAAAATAATAAAACACAGGGTTTTTACAATATTTTTACAATGATAGGAATAATTGAACATAAAATTATTGGAGAAATCAATTGAAAAGTTAATGTGCCGGATCTAGTCTATTTTCCCCAACAAATGTTTTATCAAAGTTTTTTGCCCTACTGCCTCGTGGGACTTGCAGCTTTTCTGGAAGGACCGATCACAATCTTAACCACTGGTGCGGCGGTTTCTCTCGGAAAATTACAGGCTCTGCCTGCCTTGTTCGCATTAATCATAGGCAACTTGACCGCAGATTTTGGATGGTACAGCCTAGGTCGCTTTAGCAGGTTGGAATGGCTGGAGCGCCTTTGCATCAAAGCTGGCATTGACCTTGATGATATTAAGGAACTGGAAAAAAACATCCACCAACATGCTCCCCACTTACTCTTTCTATCCAAATTGACCGTGGGTCTTCCCATTCCCACATTGATCACCATCGGCCTTCATCGTGTAGAAATATCAATCTGGATTGGATGGCTGGTTTTAGGTGAATTGATAAAGACTTCCATCTTAGCAGCCATTGGTTTCCTCTTCGCCTCAGGTGTCCAGAAAGTCTTCAACAGTGTCGAGACGGTCATGTTTATAATAACCATAACGATTTTATTGATTAGTATTTCGATTTTCTATTCCAGGCACCATAAAGGTTCAATGATTCGCCGTCAATTCAATGATTCAAAAAATGCACAAATGAATGAGACGATAGAGACAAAGCAATCAACTCTCCCGCAAAATGATCGCGGCATCGTGGTGATCCCTGCCTGTAATGAGGAATCTCATGTGGCTGCGGTCGTGCAGTCCGCGCTTAATAATCTGCCGGTCTTGATCGTTGACGACGGGTCGATAGATAACACAGCCCAACAGTCGGAATCAGCAGGTGCATTCGTCCTAAAAAATCCAAAAAATTTAGGGAAGGGAGCATCACTGCAATCTGGTTTTCGCTATGCGCTCACGCATGGATACAATTTCGCAGTTACCTTAGACGCGGATGGACAGCACAACCCGCATGAAATCCCGAAATTTCTGCAAGCATACGCTGATTCGCATTCCGATCTCATTATCGGGAGCCGCGACTTTTCTCTCATGCCGCCCATCCGCAGGTTGAGCAATACTCTCGGAACGAAAATATTTTCGTGGGCGGTCGGCAAACCGATCATAGATAATCAGTCAGGTTATCGTCTGATAAGCCGGCGCTTGATGGAAATCCTGGAGGGATCGGATGAACAAGGATTCGAGTTCGAAGTTGAGATGATCGTCAGATGTTTGCTGCATAGCTGCAAAATTCAATGGGTGCCGATACAAACCATCTATGGGGGAGAAAGAAGCCACATCCAGCCTATTCGCCATGGGTTGCGCTTCATCAGAGCATGTTTGAAAGCAAATCGTGTTTTAAAGAATTCTTCATGATGCACATGTGTGCTAATTCGGGAAAAGATTGCGCTTACAGTTCGTTTGTGCGTTTTCGAGTCAGGCTTCTTTCGTTTTTGAATTTATTAAAAAAAGCAAAGCGGATATTAACCCCAAGACGAGAAAAGCGGATGTGAATAGTTTTGCAGATTCTTCAATAATATAGGAAAAGGTCGTAGGGGGTTCTATAAATGCATCAGTCAGTGTATGTACAGCAAAGCAAAAGAAACCTATCAAGAAATACTCTACGATATACGGAATTCGAATCGCGATCGGCAAGAAGCCGATCAAGACGGGCAAACTGACAACGCCATACAGAACGATAAGCAGATCATTCCAACGGCGGATTGACGTCCTGGAAAATATTGCTTTTTTCATGAATCCAATGCTGTCGAGATAGTCTCCAAACTTCTCATGAAAATGTAGGATTTCATCCAAAGCCAGAAAAGTCAGAGCCAGAGCGATAATGAGAAAAAAAAGTCGCTGATGTTTGAGGTTCGATGGTTTCATAAAAAAGCAAACATAGGAAAGAAAGCTGGCAATAGCCAATAAGGTCACTGAAAGAATGGTGATCGAGCCATCCTCGGAATAAAAATTATGGGCAAACCGATAACCTTCCGGACGAATGAAAACCGAAAAGGATATGAAAGCAAATATTATGATTAAAAATACACTTGAGATGAGGAAAAACTCCCACTCAGAACTGTTTGGGCGGTTTTTATAAGTGGATTGAATTTTTTTTAGGTATCTTTGAAAAATGACATTTTTCATAGCTCATCCGAGAAATGATACTTTCGTATAGATATGAATAAAGTATACCCCTATGGGCAATTCTTTACGGTTATGAAATGTAATTCCTTAAGTGTACTTCAGCTCTGGATCAACAACATATTCATTCGTTTTGTGGGGCGAAAGGTTTCAATACTTCCTTTTTAACATTTGTCAAATGGACAAGAATTGAGAGACTTAAATCATTCCTACTACTTCAGTCCAAATCCTACAGTTGTGCCGCTTAAAGCAAACTCAATCAACGTGGCTCCGAAAAAAAATGCCAAGATCCACAACGCCCGATCTTCAGGGATTTTGTATCGTATTTTTGGTCCATAAAATACCTGCAAGATCATGGACCAGCTTGCCACAATCAAGGACCAGTAAGGCACCCAGCCAAACAACACACTGGGTGCAGCGCCATAACAAACCGCTTTCCAAGCCTCGTTGAATCGGCCATGTCCACCCAGAATCGTGTAGAGAACATGAATAATCACTGCCAATCCAACCGCAAATATTGGAGTTAGTAATACAATCAAAAGGTATTCAAGAAAGAATGCAACTACACCAAAACGAGGGAGCAAGATTGATTCGGTCAAGCGCCAAGCCAGAATCTGAGCTTGAAAAGCAGAGGAAAAATCAGTGCTTGGCCAACCCAAATAATTCACCCACGCGGTACCAATGCCTAGGATAGTTGAAATGAATAGAAGAAATCTGAGTGGCTGCCAAAATCTTTCTTGATCGATATCAGTAAAGAATGTTGTAGGTTTTACTAGAATCCAAAAAAGTTCCTTCCACATCCTTTAAGGTCACCTTTTTATGTTCTTTTACACTACTGAATTGATATGATTATTTTCAATCAATTGCAGAATATATTTGAGTTATTAAACTCTATCATAATTCAAGGAAGTTGAGACTTCTTTGAAATCAATTATTTTATATGTCCTTGATCAATACAATAAAAACTCTATATGTCCAAATAATAAGATTTCAGTTTTCCAATTTTGCCCATTGTTCAGCGATGAAATTTTTCAATAAAATCGTCTCGGATACATTATCCACACGATTCCCATTTTCCCACTCTTGCCAGACAAATTCAATACCGACAAAGCCTTTATAACCACAATCGATCATGGATTTCACAACTTTTTGATAATCTATCTTATTTTCCGAAAATACGGTCTGTAAATGACCGGGCGCTGCGTTGCGAGCATGGAAATGTGAAGCATAAGGCATGAGAATGCTGTATTCCTCCTCTGGAATTCCTAAACGTACAAAATGAGTGTAATCAAGCGTAAGTGTCAATCCTGTTGTGCTTTTTACCAATCGTTCTGCTTGTTTGGGCTGTTGGACTAATGAACCAACATGTGCCTCCACTCCTAAAATCAGGGCATACTCTTTTGCTCTTTCAGCATACCATCCCAGTTCATCCACCGCACGATTAAAATCACCCTCGTAATCGTCACCAAAATCGACTCCTGGCAAAATAGTAACATGCTGAGCGCCAAGATATTTAGCGTACTCAAGCGTTTTCATGAACCAGTCCCGCGTAAATTCCCGTCTTGTTTTATCCGGATGATTCACTGCGTAAACCGAAAAATCATTATCACATTGCAGGAACACATCAGCTGCGACGAGTCCCTGATTATTCAACTTAGACAACAATGTTTCCGCGTTCTTTTTCAAAGACTGGAATTCACTGGAGGGTTGAAGATGAGAGCGTCCTTCAAACAAACCAATGTCCACTCCATCAAATTCCATCATAGCAATCAATGCCAGCACATTTTCATGCTTCAATAAAGGAAATGTAAAATCCGAACAAGCGTATTTGGGATTCATCTTTCACCAGCCTTTTTTTTAAGGAATATTAACCTGTAAACATACCACCATTGATATCAATAACCGCTCCAGTAATGAAACTGGCTTTTTCAGAAGATAGAAAAACAACAAGATTAGCAATATCCTCCGGCTTTCCAAGTCGTTTAATTGGCACAGACTCGCGCAATTCTTGGATCTTCTCAGTGGTGAAAGCTTTAAGGATATCCGTTTCCGTAGTCCCCGGCGCCACAGCATTAACATTGACCTTATAACCTGCCAATCTTCGGGCAAGGCCAAAGGTTAATCCAATAATGCCAGCCTTCGTGGCTGAATATCCCAGACCATTAGCAATTCCGCCCATTCTCCCTGCTAAAGAGGAGATGTTGACAATCTTGCCGCTTCCATTCTTTTTAAAGTAAGGTAGTACTTTCTGAGACATGAAGAAAACGCTTTTTAGATTGATGGCCATCATGCGATCCCATTCATCTTCAGTGATATCTTCAACCTTTGTAGAATGTAGAATGCCCGCATTATTTACTAAAATCTGTATATTTCCTAATTCCTCTGCTGTCGAAGTTACAGTTTTTTCTATTTCAGATACTTTTGAAACATCGCAATGAAAATATGCTGCTTTGACACCATCTTTGGTCATAGAGCGCACAAACGATTGTCCTTCTGCATCATCAATATCATAAACTGCAACCGCCGCACCTTCTTTAACAAATTCCTCAACTATTGCGCGACCGATTCCCCGCGCACCACCCGTAACAATGGCTACTTCACCATTAAACAGCATTGAAAATACTCCTTTCTTCTAAATCTGTTCCAAGATTATCTATAAAATCATTAAATCAAAAAGAGATTTTTATTTTTTTGTTTTTGACGTAATTTTAATTTTTTGGCTTGCGATCGCAAATATCAGAATCACGCCAACCACTACTCTTTGCCAATATGACGAGACACCCAGCATATTTAATCCGTTTCCTAAAACCCCAATCAACAAAACACCAATGGCAGTACCCACCAATGATCCACGCCC
The DNA here is from genome assembly GCA_964451805.1 of uncultured Pelolinea sp. Taxonomy (GTDB): domain Bacteria; phylum Chloroflexota; class Anaerolineae; order Anaerolineales; family Anaerolineaceae; genus Pelolinea. The sequence continues at coordinate 11,006 of CAYVJI010000018.1, forward strand.
TCCTTGTAGGCTGGTTCCTCCAATCACTACTGCCGTAATGCTGTCCAGATTCAAATTTGTTCCTGCATTAGCATCAATTGCCATTAGGTGGGCGGATTGAATAAAGACAGCAATAAAAGCCAGGAAACCAACAATAATGTAAGGAACAATTTTGTACGCGTAAACCGGTACGCCTGAATAACGAGCAGAAAGCTCATTACTGCCAATAGCATAAATCATCCGACCAGTTTTCGTGTAGGTCAGGAATAAATAACTAAGCAGGAAAACAATCAATAGAACAAGAACATAACTCGGTATACCAAATACTCGGAAATTATCAATTTTCTCCAAAATAACCGGAAGATTTGAAACTGCTTTCGAGTTCGATATGATATATACAATTCCATGGTATATCGACATCGTTCCAAGGGTTACAATGAATGGTTCGAGTTGGGTAACGGAAACCAAGAATCCATTGATAAAACCGCACAAAATACCAATTGCTAATCCCGCCATTAAACCTTCCGCAAGGCCAACTTCTTTCACCAGAAAACACATTACCCAACCAGATAGAGTAAAGGTGCTTCCGATGGATAGATCAATACCCCCCGTCAGCAGCACCATGGTTTGGGCAATTGCCAGAATTCCAATGGCAGAAATTTGATAGAGTATGTTGTAGAGATTTTTCGTTTTCAAAAAATATGGAGATGTTATCGAAAAAACAATAAAAAGCACGATCAATGCAATGCCGACGCCAATTTCATTGCTGTTGTTTCGAATAAACTCTGTAAATTTTTTGCTTTGTGAATTGTTTTTCATATGATACTCACTTTACTGGAATCATTTCTTTAAGAATCTTTGGTTCGGTAGCATCCTTACGCTGAAATATTTCAGCTACCCTTCCCTCATTGATTACTACAATCCGATCGCATATCGCAATAAGCTCTTGAAGTTCACTGGATACCATGATGATCGCTTTACCTTCCTTTGCTAGGTTTTTTATCAAATCGTAGACTTCAGTCTTAGTACCCACATCTATACCCCTGGTAGGCTCATCAAAAATATAGACGGAAGGATTCTGTGATAACCACTTTGCCAATAAAACTTTCTGTTGATTTCCTCCAGATAAACTGTTAGCTTTTTGGTTCAATGAGTGGTATTTCAGTGCAAGTTTTTTTGCGATTTCGAGGTTTTGCATTTCGAATTGTCTCTCATTCACTATCAGGCGATCTTTTTGATTCATTTCAACCTGACTCATATTGGAGCAAATCGGCAAATCAATTGCTAATCCTTTACCCTTACGATCTTCCGGCACAAAGGAAATCCCCTTCCTTACCCTCTGCTTGGTAGTAAGCGTATTAATTAACTCGCCGTTCAACCGAATACTGCCGCTTATCTGCTCTCGAATACCAAATATTGTCTCCATGATTTCAGTGCGGCCTGCTCCAATCAAACCAGCGAATCCCAAAACCTCACTCTCGTGCACCGTAAATGATATATTTCGAAAAGAGACCCCATCCGATAAGTCTTCAATTTCAAGAACAGGGCGCCCTATCTCAATCTCTTCTTTTACTCCGAAGAAATCCTTAATATCGCGACCCACCATATATTTAACCAATTCATGCTCATTGAGGTCTTTGACAGGCAACCTGCTTTTGACAATTTGTCCATCACACAATACAGTCACAACATCGCCGATTTCAAATATTTCTTTCAAGCGATGAGTAACAAGAATAATCGAAACATTTTCCTTTTTTAATCTTCGAATTAATGAAAATAATTGCTCTACCTCAGTTATTGAAAGTGTGGTTGTTGGCTCATCAAAAATGAGTAGATTGTTCTTCTGGGAAATCGCTTTGATGATCTCAACGATTTGTTGTTGAGCCAAAGTTAAATTCTCTACTTTTGTAGAGGCAGATGGTAGATTAGACAAATTAAATTGCTCAAATAGTCTTTCAGTTTCCCGATTAATTAATTTCCGGTTGAGAATTCCATTTATATAGCTTCTTTTTTCGAACATGAATATATTTTCAGCTATAGTTAAATGTGGCATCAAATTGAGTTCCTGAGTAACCATGGCAATACGCAATTCTTTTGCTATTGTCGGATTCAGTTCTTTATATGTTAAATCCTTGAATGTTAACTCACCTTGATCTGGTGTATGAATTCCCGCGATAATTTTGCCCAATGTGGATTTACCCGCGCCATTTTCTCCAACAATGCAATGCACTTCACCACAGCGAAACTCAAGATCAACTCCAAGCAACGCCTTGATTCCCCCGAAAGCTTTGGAGATTTTTTTGACTTCCAATACTTTTTCCATGAATAACCTTGCCTGAAAAATGTTCTCTCATTGGGGGACGTTTCCGTCCCCCAAAGTTTATCATTTATAGAATTGTTTTTATTCAGGGAATTCAGCTGTTGGGCCAAAAACCGCAGCAAGGAATTTTTGCGCCTCTTCAGCAGCATTCTCTGTAGTTACCAACGGGCAGTCAGTTGATATCGTCTCGGGTTCTTTGCCAGATGTCAAGAAATCAAACATCTGTTGAGCCATGATGGTTCCATGTTCATACAAGGGTTGAATTGCCATAACATTGATTCTGCCATCCACGACTGCTTTTAAACTCTCGGGCGAGCCATCGAATCCGCCAACCAGAATCTCTCCTAGTTTACCAGCATCCTCAATAGCTTTAACCGCACCCAGAACAGCTTCGTCATAGTTGCACCAGATAATCGACAAATCAGGGTTGGCTGCAATCAGGTCCTGTGCAAAGGTATAGGATTCATCGCGTGTGTATGTAATTGCCTCTTTGATGTTAGCATCCGGCAATTCAATCCCTGCCTCATCCATGGCTTTCTTGAAGCCTGCGTGGCGTGCTGCGCCATTGCTGCGAGCCAGACTGATAGTAATTTCTGCTGCCGTACCGGTCATTCCTTTGGCTTTATAGGTGTCAGCCAAATACTTCCCGGCATCATAGTTGCCGCCTTCGTTTTGGGCATCAACCATGGCAACAAATTCTGCAGTCTCATCATCAGGTTTGATATGAGCGATCCAAACCGGTATGCCTGCTGCATTGAATTCCTTAACCGCTGCATTGGCAGTCGAGCTGTCAGTACCGGAAATTCCTACCGCATCATATTCCTGGGTTACCATATCCTGCGCATGTTTGAATTGGGTTGCAGCTTGTCCGCTTGAACTTACGGCAATGGCATCCATTCCCAATTCTGTGGCTTTGTCGGTGAAACCAGTTCCTAATGCATTCCAGGCAGGATTTTCGAGGTCAGCGTTGATGTACCCGACCTTGAATACTTTTTCGGGCTCAGCAGCAGCTTCCTCCGCTGCTGGTTCTTCTGCTACCGGTGCTTCCTCAGCAGGCGCTGCTGCAGGAGCACAACCGGCTATAACAAAACTTGCAACCAACAGTGCTGAAAGTACTATCCACAATTTGCTTTTCATTTTCTCTTTTCCTTTCCATTTTTTTTATTCTAGATTGTCTTTGTTCAATTTATCGTTCGATACTGCCTCCTTTCATTTTTCATTAAACTGAAACATCTGATCAAGTAATTTAGGATAGATTTCATCTTAAAACTTCAAATCAAATACTTCATTAGCAGTCTTCCAAAGACACCATTCTTTATCTTCATCAGAAATGCGCATGTGTTCATACTTGGCTAATTCGGGGGGAATATTTGTATCCTCATCACCTGCGTACATTACACGGTTCGCTCCAAATAATTCCACCATGTGTTCAATGTGATGGGTTGCAGTCCAGGAAGTATCAAGATATACATTCGGGCATTCCTGAGCCGCCAGAAATGCTTCGCCTGCAAAGGAAATCATGCCGCAATGCGCAAGTATGCATTTAACGTTTTTAAATTGCTTGCATCTTCCAATAACAAGAGCGGGCAGCGCAAAGGGTACTCCCGCGCCTGTGTGCACCATTAATGGTATATTCAATTCCTCACACACCTTCCAAACCATTTCGCCCCGCTTCCCGGTTGGATTAACTGCATGTACAGCTGGATGAATTTTGATTCCTACGAAACCTAAATCATCGCGACATCTTTTTGCTTCATTGAAGTAATCTGCGTCATGCAGAAGGGGATGAATGCTTGCCATTCCAAAAATTCGGCGCGGGTGGGTTTTTGAAAATTTGTAAATTCGGTCGTGTGTTTCTCGGATATCATCCAAATATATCGCGCCAAACATGGGTTGAACAATTGTGGCTTGAATGTTGAAGCGATCCATCGCTTTTATGATGTCATCTTCCGATCTAACTTCGTCAAAAACCAAATCGGTTCCAAGATGGGCATGTACATCTATTATCATGATTTTTTCCTCCAGTCTTCAAATTTCATATATCATTTTTAATAAATTTCCTATCAGCGGTTCTTCTGTTTCATTACCTTTAGTGCTGCTTGTCTCGATTGTTCAAGATGTGCTTCCATGGCACGTCCCGCTCCTTCTCGATCATGATCTCGAATTCTTTCATAAATCAACTGATGAAAGTGAATGGCTTCGTTTGTAGCATGGTCATACTCTAAAGTCATTCGAATTTCACTTAACCATGATCCAAATAAGGGATTCAAGATAATCTCAAAAAATGGATTCTGCGCAATTCTGGCAACAGCAATATGGAATTCCAAATCCTTGCAGGCAAAGTCTTCAGGATTTTGCTGCATCTTATTCATTTCATCAACAATCAAACCAAGTTCGGAAATTTGTTCATTATTTGCTCGTTCAGCAGCAAGCTGAGCAATGGGTATTTCTAGCACGCGACGTATCTCAATAAATTCTTCTATCCCGATTTGAATTTCTCGTAATGAAAGATGTAAATCTAGGTATTCTGCAACATCCGTGCTTTCGATATTCCTGACGTATGTACCATCTCCCTTTTGTGCGTTCAGCAATCCTTTTGCCATCAGGATATGAATAGCTTCTCGAATCACTGTCCGACTCACTTGAAATTTCTCGCAAAGCAAACGCTCAGCAGGTATCTTTTCGCCAATTTTTAATTCATTTGAGCGAATCATATTCTCAATTTGGTGTGCAATCTTAAAGGAAAGGTTTTGCTCTCTCACTATTGGCTGGGGTTTTTGTATTGGCATAGTAAACCAGTGGTATTACATTATGACGGTATTATCATCATACATTTTTTTTATCTTTTTTCAAGCTTTTTTAAGGTTATTTTTTTTAATCCTGGTTGATTCTCTGCTCATTTCGAGCAAGGCATTATTATTTCTAGGAAGACTTCTCTATTTCCTCCGGGCGTATCTGGTCAACTTGACCATAAAAGAAAATAATATCCACATGTCCGCCAGTCTGAAATTCAAATACATGCCATTCCAAAGGTGGAAAGTGCAGCGTCATTCCGCCTCTCAATTCAATCGGTTGCCCTAATTTTTCTTTTGTGTCACCAAAACGCACCCAACCTTTTTCTGAGCTGAGGATATACACAATTTCTTCTGCATGATGATGCGGCTCCATCGGTCCACTTTCATCTGAATAACAAGCAAATCCCATGGTCATTCGATTACTTAAGGAAACCGCGTCTTTGCCCACCACTTTTTGAATGATTCTTCCGGGTAGGAATTCCTTCTTCAATTCTTCTCGCTGGATAAGTTTCATACTCAAAATCCTTTTTATGCAATTCTTCTACTTCTGATACAGATACGAATCCTTACTATACAAAGAGATTCCTAATTCTCCATTAATCTACGGACACCCATCACAATATCCTTTTCAGCCGGAATCACCTCATTTTCCAAAATCGAGTTGTATGGGATGGGTACATCCTCAGCCGCGATGCGGATAACGGGAGCATCCAGATCATAAAAACATTTGTCCATGATTTTGGACGAAATTTCATTGCTGAATCCGCCAGTGGTATGACCTTCATTCACGATTACCGCCCGATGAGTTTTCGCTATTGAAGCAGCGATAGTTTCCATATCTAGGGGTTTGAGCGTGCGCAGATCGATCAGTTCAACATCGATCCCTTCCTGCGCCATTTTTTCGGCAGCGCTTTTCGCAAAGCTGCACATGCGGCTGGTTGCTATCAGTGTGACATCCTTCCCCTCACGCCGGATTGCGGCTTTACCGATCGGCACCAGGTAATCTTCTTCAGGCACTTCTCCAGAATCACCATACAGGAGCTTGTTTTCTATGACGATTACCGGATTGTCGTTGCGAATCGCGGATTTGAGCAATCCCTTAGCATCATAAGGTGTGGCAGGCATAACCACCAGCAGTCCTGGGATTAATGTCAACCAAGTCTCCAGACTTTGCGAATGCTGAGCGGCATTGCCACGTCCGGCGCCAAATGCGGTGCGGATCGTCAACGGAACACGTGCATGCCCGCCGAACATGTACTTTACCTTAGCAGCCTGATTCACGATTGAATCCATCGCCATCGCGATGAAATCGATGTACATGATTTCAACGATTGGCCGCATGCCGGTTAAAGCTGCTCCCACGCCCGCTCCTACAATGACAGATTCGCTGATGGGTGTGTCTTTTACCCTGCTCGGACCGAATTCTTCAAACAATCCTTTTGAAGCGGCAAAAGCTCCGCCATGTTTTCCCACATCCTCTCCCATTAGGAATACGCGTTCATCCCGAGCCATTTCTTCCGCCATGGCTTCCGCCACCGCCTGCCGATAGGTCAATAATCTTGCGCTCATGCTTGCCACTCTGAATACACGTCTTCAAAAATTGAATTGGTCTCTGGCTGCGGGCTCGCTTCCGCGAATGCCACCGCTTCATCTACTTCCTGCTGAATCTCTTCCCGCACCTTTTGAAAATCTCTTTCACTCATGATTTCACGCTCAATCAATATTTTTTCCACACGCGCAATTGGATCTTTCAAGCGCCAGGCATCTACTTCTTCTGTGCTGCGATAGACCATCGCGTCGCCATAATAATGACCCTCGATGCGATAGGTATCTGCTTGCATCAGCAGCGGTCCCTTGCCTGACCGCACATGCGCAATTGCTTCTTTCCCAATAAAATGCACCGCTTCCAGGTCATTTCCATCCACATAGAGAAATGGCAGATCATAGCCCGCCGCCCTCTTTTCCATACTGCCCGCCATCGAACGGCTGGTTTCCGTGGAAACGGCATAGTGGTTGTTCTCAAAAAGGAAGAGCACTGGCAATTTCCATAGAGAAGCCAAGTTCATCGATTCATGCGTATTGCCCTCATTGGCAGCGCCATCACTAAAGGAGACTATTGTGATCTGATCAGTGCCTCGCATTTGCGCTGATAAACCCGACCCCACAGCAATCGGCAATCCGCCGCTGACAATGCCATTCGCGCCCAGATTTCCCAATTGAATGCTGGCGATATGCATTGAACCACCTTTGCCTTTGCAGTAGCCAGCCGCTCTGCCCAGGATTTCAGCCAGCATCGGTTTCAATTCACCGCCCTTGGCAAGCATATGTCCATGCCCGCGGTGCGTGCTGGAGATGAAGTCATCCTTGCGAAGCTGCGCGATCACACCCGCTGCAATGGCTTCTTGACCAATATACAGGTGAGTAGTACCGCCAATCTTTCCCTGTTTAAAGAGAACTTTAATCGCTTCCTCATGAAAGCGGATTTTCAGCATCAAGCGATAGCGATCCATCAATGTTGCTGCATCTAGTTGTTTAGTCATCCCTTTTATTCCTTGCTGCGCGCTTCGACCTTCGCTAGATTCTCAATGATATTAATCACAGCGGAATGATCTAACTCCCCACGACCGGATGCGATCATGGCGGTAAACAGCTCATGCGCCACTGCGGTAGCCGGCAAGGGCACGTTCAGCGCACGTGCTGTATCCATGATGATGTTCAGGTCTTTATAGTGGAAGCGGCTCTTGAAACCCGGTTCAAATTCTCCTTTAATCACTTTCGGGCCTCGCACATCCATAACCCGCGTTTGGGCGTAACCGCCGCTTAATACTTGAATAATGACAGCCGGATCAACGCCTGCTTTCGCTCCCAACACAAGCGCTTCTGCCATGCCAATGAAATTCATCGCAACCTGGATCTGGTTGCACGCTTTAACTGTTTGACCTGCGCCACTGTTGCCGCAATGCGTGATGGTTTTGCCCATTACCTCAAAAATGGGTTTGACTTTTTCAAACAATTGCAGCGGACCACCTACCATGATGGAAAGTGCTGCGTTTTTCGCACCCGTTTCACCCCCGCTCACCGGCGCGTCTAAGCATTGCATCCCTTTTTTGGTCAACACTTCAGCCACATGAATCGCCATCTTGGGGGCGATAGTGCTCATATCGACATAAATAAGTCCTTCCCGTGCCGCTTCAATAATCCCAGCCTCACCCAGGGCAACTTTTTCCACATCAGGCGAATCAGGCACCATGGAAATCACCACATCGCTCATGCTGGCAACCTCGCTGCAGGATTTGCACACGGTTGCTCCTTTCTCTGCAACCTCGTCCATGGCGGGCTTCATCACATCATAAATCGCAAGTGAATATCCAGCATCTATTAAGTGACCAGCCATATGCCTGCCCATGATACCCAGCCCAATGAATCCGATTCTTTCTTTCATTGCACCCATTCTCTCCTTGTTTCTTATTCTTCCAATAAATGCTTTACGCGCTGCAAGAACTTTGCAGCACCAACACCGTCCACAATGCGATGATCAAAGACCAGAGTCAACCCCATCATCTTGCCAATTGTCAGCTTGCCGTCAATAACCACCGGCTTATCCATCATCGCACCCACAGCTAAGATGGCGCATTCGGGCAGGTTGATCACCGGTACAAAACTTTCGATCTCATGCGCCCCTAAATTGGTGATCGTAAAGGTTCCACCCTCCAAGTCTTGCGCGCTCGCTTTTCCGCTAAGCGCACGCTCGGATAGAGCTGTGAACTCTTTGTGCAGCACCTCAATGGATTTTTGATCAGCATCCTTCAGAACAGGCACCAGTAGACCTCGCTCTGCATCCACGGCAATGCCGATATTGATGGGATGCATTTCCCAAATCTCTTCCCCCACTAATTTGGCGTTCATGTAAGGGAATTCTTTAAGAGCCTCCGCTACACGCTTCGCCATCAAAATATTAATACTGACTTTGCCCAATTTTTCCTTGAATGCTTCTCTCTCGGCAATCAGTTTCTCCGCTTTCGCGTCCAGCATCAACGCGACTCGTGCGGTGGTATGTACTGATTGCGCCATATGCTCGCCTGTTAGTTTGCGCATGCCTGCATAAGGTTTAATTGTTGCCTCAACAGCCTCTGGTTTCTTCGCGGCAGTTGATCCCTGCAGAGCTTGATATGCCCGTTCTACATCTTCGCGTTTTATCTGATTGCCGCTGGGGGTGACTTTGCTGATATCCACGCCCAATTCTTGGGCTAGTTTTTTTGCGGATGGCGAAATGATGATTCTTTTATCAGAACTCATTTCCTCTTCAACCACAGCAGAAAATCCCTTTTCTTTTTCTTTGTCACTTTGCAGTTCTGTTTTTGGAGCCACACTTTCCCCGATCATACTAGGTATGAACGATGGCAATGATTCACCCTCTTCAAGAATAACCGCAATAACTCCATTGCATGGTACATCCTCGTCTGCCTGATGCAATATTTTTGCAAAAATTCCACTAACCGGGGCTTCTACCTCGTTGGTGGCTTTATCCGTTTCAATTTCTAGAACCGCCTGCCCAGCCTGAACGCGTTCCCCTTCTTTCACCATCCAATTGATAATTCGGCCTTCAACCATATTAAGGCCAAGTTTTGGCATCGCAAAAAAGGTTGCCATGTTCTACTCCTAAGCTCTGTCCATTAATTGAAGGACTGCATGTTTTATCTTTTCATCGCTCGGAATGACAAAATTTTCCAACGAACGGCTGTACGGCATTGGAACATTTAAACCGGCAACAATCACTGGTCTCTCATCTAATTCTTCAAAAGCCTTTTCCACAACCTGTGAGACAATTTCTGCACCAATGCCCGATCTGCGGTTAGATTCATGCGCAACAATCAAACGGTGCGTTTTTTTCAATGATTTAATCATTGTCTCATAATCAAAAGGATAAATTGTCCGTGGGTCAATGACTTCACATTCGATGCCCATTTGACTGAGAGCTTCTGCAGCCGTTAATGCTTTATGTACCATAATGGATATCGCAACAATGGTAATATCCTTACCCTCTCGTCTTACAACTGCTTCTCCAAATGGAACAGTGTAATCCTCGTTAGTATCAGGTACTTCTCCGGTAATCTCATAACCGCGCTTATGTTCAAAGAAAAGTACAGGATCATTACCGCGAATAGCAGTCTTAAATAATCCTTTAGCGTCATAAGGCGTAATTGGCATTACAACCTGCAAACCTGGAATGTGGCTGAACCAGGCTTCAAAGGATTGGGAGTGCTGAGCAGCCTGACCGCCGCCCGCTCCAACTGGGGCTCGAATCACCAAAGGCACATTGATTTTTCCACCAAACATATAGCGGATCTTCGCAATTTGGTTGACAATCTGATCCATTGGTATTGTGATCCAATCCGAGAATAATATTTCAGCGATAGGCCGCAAACCAGTGGCTGCTGCTCCAAGACATGTGCCAACGATAGCTGCCTCCGAGATGGGGGTATCACGGACGCGTTCTCCACCAAAGCGCTCATATAAACCTTTTGTAAGGCCAAATGGATTTCCGCGGATGCCTACATCGCATCCTAAAATAACAACTTTGGGATCACGCTCGAATTCTTCCAAGTGAGCTTCATTTAAAGCTTGCTTAATCGTGATAATTCTGCTCATTAGACACCACCATACTTCTTGATAAATTCTGGGGAATACACATCGTTATACAGTGCTTCGACATCAGGTTCAGGCGCAGCTTTGGCATGCTCAATCGCCTCTTGAACATCTTTAACTGCCGAGGAATATGCTTGCTCAATTTTTTCTTCATTGGCCGCCCCAGATTTGATTAAAAATTCACGCATGCGTTTCAATGGATCCATGCTTTCATCCCAAGGATTGCTGGTTGTGGTATCTCGATATCTCTCATCGTCCGCAACAAAATGGCCGATATAACGATAAAAACGTGCCTCGATTAAGGTCGGTCCTTCTCTCTTTCGTGCCCGCTCGGCTGCATCTCGTACAGCTTCGTAAACATCAAAGGGATTGAAGCCATCCACTGTTATCCCCGGAATCCCATACCCTATTGCGCGATCTGCCACTTTGGGATTCTTCGCTGCCTTGTCATATGGCAGCGAGATCGCCCACTGGTTATTTTCGCAAAGGAAAATGACTGGCAGGTTCCATATTGCCGCCAAATTGAGCGACTCATGCCATACACCCTGGTTGGTACCGCCATCGCCGTGAAAACAGACTGTCACATAGTCTTTTTTCAAGACTTGTGCCGTTAAAGCTGAACCTACTGCGATTGGCATACCGCTACCAACAATACCGGTTGCACCCAGCATACCGTCATCCACAGATGCAATATGCATTGATCCCCCCTTGCCTTTGCAGTAACCATCTGCTTTTCCCATCAACTCTGACATCATCTTTTTCACATCACCACCCATAGCAATCACATGCCCATGTCCGCGGTGTGTGCTGGTGATGTAATCACCCTTTTTCAACGCGCTGCAAGCGCCTACTGCAACTGCCTCTGCTCCAATATAGGCATGCGCTAAACCATAAATAAAGTTTTGCTTCCATAGACTCTTGACATTAGTATCGAACTCACGGATCAATGCCATCTTTCGAAACATTTCAATCTGGGCATCAATGCTTAAATCAGATGGAGCTTTCAGCTCCTTCATGACTTCTTTTTTGAAACTTTCAAGTTTTGCCAAAGACTCATCCATACTGATCGCGCTTATTGGCATGTAATACCTCCGAAATAATGTTATTAAGTTTTATAAAATCAGCACTTCGCCAGGGTTAACCACGCTGATTTTTGCTTTAAGAATGCCTTCACTTTTTGCTTTATTTGCCGCAGCCAAAAAAGCCTTGACTCCGTCAGAATCAGCATCGATATAATGACTGGCTATGATATGCTCTAATCCCAACCATTGACTTGCAAGGATTACCTCTGATTCTGTCAATTCGCCGCATTGATAACATTCCATATGAGGAAGTGAATTTTCTGGCAGCATCACATGCATAAGCCCAACAGTTGGTTTATACAGCTCGCCCCACAATTTCATATCTTGCGTAATGGCTGTATCACCAGGATGATAAATTCGTACCCCCGTCTCAGTCTCAATAATAAATCCCAATGCCGGTCCAGAAAGCAGTTCACCCTTGGGTGTAACCGCAAAAGACCAATGAATGCTGCCAACCGGACGGACTGGAATACCTGTGATATTCATTGCCATACCCCAAATTGTCACTCGAATTAGATCTGGATCAATTTGAAAGACTTCAGTCAAGCGATGAGCCACGTCCTTCGCGCAAACAACTGGGCAGTTATGTCGTTTGATTATTTCTGGCGCATCTCCAAAATGATCGTATGCGTTGTGCGTGATCAGCATAAGATCAATTTTTTCAAGATCCTCTGGCTTGCATGGTGCCACAGGATTTCCCTTCAGAAAGGGATCAATAATGATGCGCTTCTTTTCGGGTGTAATAATAATGTAACCACCATAACCTAAAAAGATCAATTGTGTATTCATCTTTCTCCATGAGATTGTTTTTTCTTGATTCTCAATCCTTCTGTTGCAGCTCTTTGAGCTTGATCGAGGTGAGCTTGCATCAATTGAACTGAAAGATCCGCATCATTCATTTTGATTGCGCCTAATATATCGGTATGAAATTTACATGCTTCTTCTACCGCACCTGGTGCGATTGACCCCGTAAAGATCAATTCAACCATTATCTCGTGGAGCGGTTCAATCAATATTTCGAAGAGGTCGTTATGGCAGGATTGTGCCAAAGTCTGGTGAAAGGCAATATCCCATCTCGAAAAGGTTGGAGTGTCATTTTTTGTCTGCTCCATTTGAGTGCAAATGTGCTCGAGATTAGCAATATCCTCTTGTGTTGCTCGCTCCGCCGCCAGTTTGACTACCTGCAATTCCAGCACGCGCCGTACCTCCATGATGGCATCCAGGGAATAGGATTGGTCTTGAGATGAGAGGTATAAACTCAGTGAATTGACCACATCTTCACCCTGCAGGGCTTTCACGTAGGTACCTGATCCACTTTGCGTATCCAACAATCCGCGCGCTTCCAGAATGCGGATGGCTTCCCGGATCACCGTGCGGCTCACTTGGAATTGGTCGCCGAGTTCCCGTTCGGTAGGTAGTCTTTCACCGGGTTTCAGCGATTTTGAAAGGATGGACTGCTGCAGATAGTCAGCTACCTGATTGGATAATTTATCGTTGCGCTTGACCGGAGTAAAAGAATATTCCATAGGATTGGTATGACTGTATGATAGCATACCAAATTTCATTTTTCAAGTTTTTTTAAGAATTAACAATAGAATTTGTTGATCTGCTTTAATACCTTGATCGTAAGAGATTTAGCTTTCCACTTAAATGAACCATGCTTTGATGATATCTAATCTCCAGATGATTCCAATGATAAAATTTTTCCAGCAGTTGGAGGGCAATTATGCCAAACCGCGATTACAGAGTCATCGATTTTCCTGCCATCAGGGAATTTACAGCCGATGTTGGCCGTATCAACCGCGATAGGCATTACGTGCGCGCCTTCTTGGAGGTGGATGTAACCTTCGCCTTGCACAAGCTCAAGATTTTGCGCGCTCCCAGAAAGAAGGTATCTTTCTTGGCTTGGTTCATTAAAGTGCTGGCTGATTGCGTCGCCCAGCACCCTCCTATCAATGGCATTCGTGTCGGGAGCAAGCGTATCATTGTGTTCCGTAATGTGGATGTATCCACCATCGTCGAAAAAGTTGTTGAAGGCCAACCAGTGCCTCTGCCCTTGGTGCTGCGTTCTGCCAACGAAAAGACGCCCTTTGAATTGAACGAGGAGATCCAGAGTGCCATCGCCCAAACGGCCAGCGATGCGGGCAACTTGGTATTAGGCCAGGGGCAGAACTCGTTGCTGATGAAACTGGCTTTAAGCATGCCCTCATTTCTGCGCTTGTTCATCATGCGCGCCTTCATCCTCAATCATCCTCAGCGCATGCAAAACCTGATGGGCACCGTAATCGTAACTTCACTGGGCACGGTAGGCGGCATGTCCGGTTGGATCATGCCTACCAGCATGCACCCGCTCAGCATTGGCATCGGTACTTTGAATAAAAAACCGGCAATTTTTCAAGGCAGCATTCAGAAGCGGGATATCCTGCACCTAACCATCGCTTTTGATCACAACATCATTGACGGCATGCCCGCGCGCGCCTTTGTTAACGAGCTGCTCTCAAAACTTGAAACTGGCAGCGGCTTGAGTTGATCACTTAAGGCAGAGATTTCTTGTTTTATGGCAGCATCAAATTACGCGCAACCACGCAATATAGTTTTACGTATGTATGTTGAGAAATAATTTGCGAAAGGAAAAGAAGATGGAAAATGACATGTCATCCAATCAAAAAGAGCGCTGCACCACCAAGGTAGTTCACCGCGGCGGCGCCTCGGAGGCTGTGTATGGACTCGGCTTTATCGGCGCCTGTGTGTATTTCATTGGGCAAGCTGCTACCTTCTGGCTGGGCGTGCTGGGCTTCCTGAAAGCCCTTGTTTGGCCGGCTTTGTTGGTGTTCGAGGCATTAAAATTCTTGAACATGTAATTTAAAAAATATTCCGCCCTCCTTAATTTAGATACCTCCCTGCGTCAGCCGCGGGGAGGTATCGTTTTATGGATTAGATATTTTTTTAAAAAAGTCATATACATCCTCTTTAGAATTAATAATCGTTTTCGTATACTTTTCTCTCGCCTCATGCATGCAGGTCTTCCCGAAATTTATGTCAGCAGGAAGAATCTCACAGAAAAATAGTACAATGCCTTCAAACTCTGAATTTCAGAAAAGTAAAAATCTATATTAGAAGTCTAAACAATCATTCGAGAAAAAAGAAAGAAGCAAACATGAACAGAAACAGATCATCCTCAGACATCACTCCCAATATGGCGCTTTTCAGAATGATGTTCGGCATTGAAGTATCCTGGCTCCTGATTGCGATTCTCCTGTTTGTGGGAGCTGGAAGAATAGATTGGCAATTGGGTTGGTTATTCTTCATTCTCTGGGGTCTGTTGAAAATCGCGGCAATCCTTCTCTTGCGCTGGCATGATCCCACACTGCTGGTGGAACGCGCCACTCGGCATGCCAACACCCAATCCTACGAGCGATTCCTTCTGCCGATGTACTTTTTTATGTCATTTGGCACTATTCTGGTCGCAAGTCTCGATGGCGGTCGTTATCACTGGTCAGGTCAAATACCTGTTGTGGTGATCGTAATTGCTTACCTGCTTTACTTCTGTGGGAATGGTTTGGCTT
>CAYVJI010000019.1:0-25775 GCA_964451805.1 uncultured Pelolinea sp.
CGGATTGCAGCCAATTCAAGACCGATCCGCCATGGGTCATCGGTGTCAGCAACTATGGTGTTCAGAACACTTGGCGTGTCCAAATGATGGCTGAGCTGCAATTCGCGGCTGACCAGGATGAGCGCATTGAAGAATTGATCATCCTGAATGCAGACGGCAATGTTGCCAAGCAGGTAGCTGACATTGGCGACCTGATTACCCGCGACATCGATTTACTGTTGGTTTTGCCAGTATCCTCTGATGGTATCAAACCGGCTGTGGACGATGCTGTCGCTGCAGGAATCCCTGTCATCGTTTTCAACAACGAATTGGCCGGGGATAACTTCCAATCCATGGTATGGATTGACGAGTACAAATTCGGCTGGATCGGCGGTTATTGGCTGAACGAGCAATTGGGCGGCGAAGGTAAAGTGGTTATTCTGGAAGGTGTTGCCGGTACCAGCACCAGCGATCTGCGCACACGCGGCGCTGAGGATGCTTTTGGACCTGGCATTGAAGTCCTAGCGAAACAACCTGCTGATTGGGACTATGCCACCGGCAAGCAAGTAATGGAAGACTTCATCGCTGCCTATCCTGAAATCGATGGTGTGTATTCACAGGGTGGCGCTATGTCGCTCGGCGCTCTGGAAGCGCTCACCGCTGCCGGCAGAGATTTGGTGCCGGTTCCCTCCGAGGGCAACAATGGTTTCCTGAAGTTCTGGAAGCAGCAGTTGGATGCTGGTGTTGATTTCTCCAGTGTCGGACCAGATGAAGCCACCTGGCAAAGTTCAGAAGCTCTGCGCCAAGGTGTGATGTGCCTCGAAGGAGAATCGATCGAGAAATGGCATGAACTGCCACTACCCGTGATCACCAATGAGAATCTTGACCAGTATGTCCGCATGGACTGCCCGGATGATCTGTGGTCAAACACCCAGATGAGTGCTGAGGCCGTAACTGAATTGTACAAGTGCGGTCAGTAAACAATAAGAACCAATAATGTTAAAATGAAGGGTGGGAGGGATATTCGCCCACCCTTCTAATTTATTTCAGGTGATGATGAATATGGAACAAGATTTTCTAACCTTGCAAGCAATTTCAAAAGAATTCCCGGGTGTGCGGGCTTTGGATGATGTAACCCTGAAAGTTAAAAAAGGTGAAATCCGTGCCTTGGTTGGTGAGAATGGAGCCGGTAAATCTACTCTGATTAAAATATTATCTGGGGCGTACCGCGCAGACAGCGGGGAGATCATTTTCGATGGATGTAAAAGCCAATTTGATGATCCCATCCGCGCCTTGGAAATGGGGATTGGCGCCATCTATCAGGAATTCAATCTAGTGCCCTCATTAACCGTAGCTGAAAACATCATGCTGGGACAGGTCCCGCGCAAGGGCATACAAATCGATGATGCCAAGATGCATCAACATGCTGCAGAGGTAATTGCAAAATTGGGTTTGACTCTAAACACCCATGATAAAGTCCAAAATTTGACCGTCGCTCAGCAACAGATCGTCGAAATTGCTAAAGTGATTGCACGAAACTTACGCGTGCTGATTATGGATGAACCCACAGCGGCTTTAAATGAAAATGAAACACAGAATTTATTCAAAGTCATTCAACTATTAAAAAAGCAAGGTGTTACGATCTTGTATATTTCACACCGCTTAAAGGAAGTGTTTGAAATCGCTGATAGCGTGACGGTCTTGAAAGATGGTAAGGTGGTTGACACACAACTGATCAAGGATATCAGCCGGGAAGATTTGGTCCGCATGATGATTGGCAGGCAGATTGATGATTACTACCCCGAGAAGGGCGGCTCGAATCATGATGTGGTCCTGGCTGTAGAAGACCTATGGTATCAAGACCGTGTTTGCGGGGTCAATTTTGATTTGAAAAAGGGCGAGATTCTAGGAATAGCCGGGCTGGAAGGTCAAGGCCAGAGTGAGTTAGTGCGCACCATCATCGGTTTGTTCAAGCGGAACAAAGGCAAGATCTATCGAGATGGCAAGGAAGTTAATATTCAAACTCCAATTGATGCCAAAGTAGCCGGGATTGGCTATATTCCGGATGATCGCAAACAGGATGGATTGGTGCTAGTACGCTCAGTACATGAAAATATCACTTTGCCGAGTTTGAAGAATCGAAAGAAAGCCGGAGTTTTTATTGACTCCAGGTCTGAGCGGAATTTTGTGCAAGACTTGATCCAGAAATTATCCATAAAAGTCGCCAATTCTTTCCAGCTGGTCAATAACCTTTCTGGCGGCAACCAACAGAAAGTGGTGCTGAGCAAGTGGTTGGGGACATCTCCCGAAGTATTGATTGTCGCTGAACCAACCCGCGGGATCGATGTTGGCTCAAAAAAAGAAATCCACCATCTGATGCGAGACTTAGCGCGCAGCGGTGTGGGAATTCTTATGTTTTCCTGCGAATTGCCCGAACTGCTGGGAATGAGCGATCGGATTCTGGTCATGGCTGGTGGAAAAATTGTCGAGGAATTCTCCAGTCAAGAGGCAACAGAAGAAAAAATCATGGCAGCTGCGACCAGAGACGTGAAGAAAAAGTAATAAGGTGAACTATGAATGAAGTATCTAGTCTTTCAGCACACACAAAACCCAAAGGTTTATTGCACAGACTTGCGAATATTGGCCCGGTTTATTACGCTCTTTTTCTCCTGATTATCATTGGCATTATTTCGCAGCCGACTTTTACTTCTGTTAGAAATTTGCGCAATATCATCATTACCACGACGCCCTGGGCAATCGCTTCTATTGGCCAGACCATGGTTTTGCTGACTGCAGGCATTGACCTGTCATTAGGATCAGTGATCAGCTTGACCAATACCGTTGCGGCTTTATTGATGAAGCAAAATCCCGACATGATGCTGGCAATCGTAGCTTTATGCATCGTATCTGGTACTTTTGTGGGTTTTATCAATGGAATTGGAATCGCTTATCTCAACCTCAATCCTTTTATCTTGACGTTGGCAACCAGTGTGGCTACTCAGGGTATTACGTTGGCAATCATGTACCAGCCTGGAGGATTGGTCACCGAACAGTTTTTGAAAGTCTCCAGGGCTGAGTTGGGTCCAATCCCAGTGGCGTTGCTATATATTTTATTTTTCTATCTTTTGGGATGGTATGTATTAAGGAAAACTCCCTTTGGTTTGGATGTCTATGCGGTAGGGGGCAATGAAGCAGCAGCACGTTTATCAGGCATTCGTACCAAACGAGTGAAATTGGCAGTATACACAATTTCAGGCTTTCTGGCTGCTTTGGCTGGCTTGTTCATTGCCTCACGCATCGGCTCTGGTGACCCATTGGTCGGCAGTACCATGGCAACGGATACTATCACAGCATCCGTGTTAGGCGGCACCAGCTTGTTTGGCGGTGTGGGAGGATTGATTGGCAGCCTGATGGGATCATTCTTTATCGGTACGCTTAGTTCTACTTTGAACCTCAATAACGTCAGCCCGTACATCCAATGGATAGTAAAAGGATTAATGCTGATTGTGGCATTGGCTCTGGACCTATGGCAGAAGGGAAACCATCGCAAGTGATCTCTCAATATAAATCTTGGAGTATTTATGAATAGACCTCAATCACCTTCGTCGAAAGTAACACGTTCAGGGGCGGTTAAAAGAGTGTTTACAAATCCAAGTATCATGATTTGGATTTTGATTGCCTTGTTGTTGGTAACAGGCCGCTTGATCTCTGCAAGTTTCTGGAATGTTACCCACCTGCTTAACATGCTACGCCAGGCTTCTGGTTTGGGAATTCTCACACTTGGACAAACCATGGTCATCTTGACCGGTGGCATTGATTTATCCAACGGTATGGTCATTACGCTGGTAGACGTATTGGCAGCTGGCATCTTGAATGGTAAAGATACATTACTCTTTCCGGTCATTCTGCTTGCCTTAGGTATCGGAGCTGCTGTGGGATTAACCAACGGACTACTAGTGACTAAAGTAAAAATCCCGCCCTTGGTATGCACTTTAGGAATGTTTGGCATTTTACAGGGTTTAGCGTACCTCTATACCGGCGGGGCACCCAAAGGGGATATTCCTGCTTCGCTTGGTTTTATCGGCGAGGGTTTTATCGGACCTATTCCTACGCAGGTATTCTTCCTGTTTGGTTTCGTTATTTTGATATACCTGATGGTGAATCGCACTCCTTTTGGCAGAAAAATCTTTGCAGTGGGCGGTAACAAGAATGCTGCATACCTCAGCGGCGTTAAAACAGATAATGTCATCATTTTGGTATATATCATATCCAGCGTTTTGGCAGCTTTGACTGGTTTGATCCTGGCAGGCTACATTGGGACGGGTAGCTTGGCTATTGGAAATGATTACAATTTCAACTCCGTTGCGGCAGCCGTAGTGGGCGGCACTGCTTTTTCCGGTGGCATTGGATCCATCATTGGCGGTACGGGCGGAGCGTTGTTTTTAGCTATTCTGATCAGCCTGCTGCGCTTTATGGGTTTGCCATACAGCAATCAGTTAATGGTGCAGGGCGCTATCTTGGCGATTGCCATCTATGCCCAAACCCGCAATAAGAATCAATAATATTGGGAAATGTTGATTCATAGAGGAGGTTGAAATGGGAGAAGGACCTTATCTCTTAGGAATTGATGTTGGTACAACGGTTTCTAAAAGCGTGGTCATCGATTATGCAGGCCACGAGGTGGCAGTTGCCAGATGCCCGACTGCGGTGAAGCACCCCATCCAAAGCTCCTCGGAAATCGATATGCTGGATGTTTGGAAGGCAGTTTGCAGCACAATACAAGAGCTCATTGTCAAACA
Source organism: uncultured Pelolinea sp. (assembly GCA_964451805.1). Classification (GTDB taxonomy): domain Bacteria; phylum Chloroflexota; class Anaerolineae; order Anaerolineales; family Anaerolineaceae; genus Pelolinea. The sequence goes on from CAYVJI010000019.1 coordinate 4,779, forward strand.
CCAAATCAAACCCGAGTCTATCAAAGGGATTGGAATCTGCTCGTGCGTTGCGGGAATTTGGTTGCTGAATGATCGCAAAGAACCCTTCCGCAATGCCATCCTGTGGAATGATGGCCGGGCTGCTTCCCAGTTGGAAAGATGGGAAGAACAAGGGATTATGCAGGCAATTTTTGACATCTCCGCCAACGCTATTTTCCCCGGAATGACCCTGCCGTCCCTGAGATGGCTGGCTGACAATGAAGCTGATACTCTAAAAGAAGCCAAATACCTTTTCTGTGGAAAAGATTGGGTGCGTTTCAAATTGACCGGTGATATCCATTCGGATGTTTCCGATCTTTCCCAGATGCCTTGTGATGCACGGACAAGGGGATACAGCGATGCCTTGTTCGAACTGTGCGGCATTCAAAAATTTGAACACCTTTTTCCAGAACCCATTCCCTCTGAAACCATAGTGGGCGGAGTCACTAAAGAAGCTGCTCAAACTACAGGTTTGCTGGAGGGAACGCCGGTGGTTGTGGGACTGGGGGATGTGCAGGCTTCCATGATGGGAGCTGGCGCCACCCGCTTTGGAGACGCTTGCAGCATCATTGGCACTTCTGCCTTGAATAACGTCGTCATGGATTATGCCTGCTTTGAACCATCTGGAGTGGGTTTTATGTTCATGATGTCTGATAATATCTGGCTGCGTTCTTTAACCAATACCTCGGGAACGATCAACCTGGAATGGTTTATGACCAATTTTTTTGCTCAAGAACAGCAGGAAGCGAAGGAAAAAGGTACCAGCATTTACCAACTGCTTGAACAGCAGGCTGGCACCATTCCTATTGGGTCAGAAGGAGTGATCTACCACCCATATATTAACACAACTGGCGTTGCGGCGCCTTTTCGAAATGCCGCCGCGCGAGCGCAGTTCTTCGGTATTGAGATCACCCACAATCGCAGCCATCTGCTGAGGGCTGTCTATGAGGGATTGGCTTTGGCTATGCGCGAACTATACAAATCCATCCCGGCGGAAATTAATGAGGTCATCCTGACGGGCGGTGGAGCACGTTCACCTTTTTGGTGCCAGATGTTCGCGGATTGCACTGGTTTGCGCATGGTTGTGCCTGAAGGTGAAGAATTCGGCGGCAAAGGAGTAGGTATCACTGCCGGTTTGGGAATTGGAGTTTATAAAGATTATAACGATGCACGCGAGAAAACGCATCGCATCGCGCGCAGGTATGAGCCAGACGCTGGCAAGACCGTTCAATATGACCAGGTCTATGAATTGTATCGCTCCATTCATTCGGCATTACAGGACCAATGGTGGCAGCGCAATAACCTGCTGACCAGTTTATCAAAATAATCAACCGTGTTAAAGGATTGAAATATGTCAGGAGAAAATTCCACCAAGGTATATATTCTGCCGCTGGGTTACATCGAAAATGACATCGCCCTCAACTTGCTTTTGCATAATCAGGCGAATGTGAAAGAACCCAATAAAGCAGCCGAATGGCACCGCGTGCCGTCATTCTGTCTGCTGATCAAACATCCAAAACTAGGAAATGTTCTGGTGGATACCGGCAGCCACCCTAAAGCAATGGATGGATATTGGCCTGAGGAAACTCGTCTGTCTATTCCATTGATTCGCGCGCAGGAGGACATGCTGGATTATCGCCTGAAGGAATTGGGACTGACCGCGGGTGATATCGATTTGTTGATCCTAACCCACCTGCATCTCGATCATGCCGGCGGCTTGTGCTACTTTGCCGGTACGAAAGCGGGAGCGAAAGTCATCGCGCATACCGAAGAGATCAAGCAGGCATTGTATGATACCTTTATGGGACATGGGGAGCTTACCAATGGGTATATGCGCCCGGATTTCTATGGGTTAGAGGGCATTCGTTTTGACCCGGTGCTGGATTCCACAGAATTGGCGGATGACCTTGAATTGGTCTGGCTGCCGGGACATACCACAGGCACGTTAGGTGTTCTGGTTCATTTGAAAAACAACGGCAGTATTCTATATACTTCGGACGCTGTCAACTGGGAACCCAATATTTATCCCGAGCCTAAACTTTCCGCCGTGTTCCATGATTCATTGCAGATGAAAAATTGCATCAACAAGATACGCTGGCTGCAGCGCCGCTACAATGCGCAGTTGATCTATGGCCACGACATGGCGCAATTCCAAAAACTGCGCCTTTCACCCAACCAATTTTATGATTAGGAAAGGTATGATGACAAATCGAATTGAGCAGAAGTTGACGGATACTCTCTCGAGTGGAGGCAAGAGTTTTTCAGTCGTATTAATGATTGGGGATGAGAGCCCGCAAGATACTACCCGCAATGTGCAGATCGCGCTGGATTGCGGTGTAGATATTATTGAATTGGGCATCCCTTATGAGGATCCATTTTTAGATTCAGGCATCATGCGCGAATCAATGAACCGCACCCTGCAGTGGTCCGCTGACCCGCAGGATTATCTGGACTATCTGAAACAAGCGCGCAGGCAATTCCCGGATGTGCCGTTTGAGCTGATGATATACCATGATACCGTTATGCGCATTGGTTTGGAAAAATTTGCAGATAGCCTGGCAGAAGCCCAGATTGATGCGGTATTGGTAGCTGACTACGTGCTGCATGGTGAGGAATTCCTGGAAAAACTGGATAAGAGTCTGGAGTCCACTGATGTGATTCCCATTCGGTTCGTTCCACACCCCTATGATCCGAAGCAGATTGCGGATGTAGCCCGAAATGGGCGCGGATTTGTGATTTCCCAGACAATCACCGATGCCGATGGGGAACGCAAGAGTGTGCTGGAAGAGAACCGGCAGAAAGCAGACTTTTTGCGCAGCCAGGGAGTCAGCGTTCCTATCGTCTTCGCCTATGGCATAAAAACACCTCAAGATGTACAGAAATGCATTGAATTGGGGGCTAATGGCGTTTTGCTGGGCACCATTATATTGGATGCGGCACATCGCATGCAGCCTGATGAATTCCGCAGCCTATTAAAGTCACTGCGGCAAGCTGCAGTTTGATAATAGAAAATTAACCATAAAGATATCAAGAGATTGCCTGTTCAAATGGGTAATCTCTTGATTCAATGTTTTGTGTTTGAAGAAAATCAATCACCTGGCGCAAGCTCAGCCCACAAATTCGTGAAACCTTCAATGAGGCGGTCTTCATCCCCGGCTTGCAGACAGAGTGGGTTCAAGATCAAAATGCCTTCATGCAGGTTAAACTCCTGCACCCATATATAAGGAGGTTGGCTGCGCAGCTGTGCCGCGATTTCAAATGCGGTTCTGCCCAGCTTCTCTTCATCCACTTTGAGGATCACGCGCGCTACCGGGCGACCGACTTCATCTAAGTCTGTAATTTCAGCCCGCAGATGAGGTAAGTGCTTCAATTCTGCCAGCAGCTTTTCTGCCGAGCTGCGCCATTTCTGGATTTCCGCATCAACATCCATCTTGAGGTAGATTTCCAGAGCTGTGATTAACCCCATCATCTCCTCTTTGCCAATCTTCAACGGCCGCCCGATGCCGAATGCCGGTCCAGCCTGTTCTCGGCAGGCAGCTACCAGATCCGATCTGCCGCATAAAAAGCCCGTTCCTGGGGGGCCAAAGATGTGCTTGCCCCCGCTGGCAACCAGCAGGTCAACCCCCATCTGCACATACTTTCGAAGGCGGTCGAATGGGAAAATGATCAGGGAACCATCTAGGATGACGGGGACATCATGCTTCTTTCCGATGCGCAGCACTTCTTCCAGCGGCACTTCACCGCGTGCGCAGATGAACTCCCCGATAGTGAACAGGATGGCGGCGGTATGGTCGTTGATCGCAGCTTCAATCTCCTGCGGGTAGGTCTTGAAAGGCAGACCGACTTCAACCAGCCGCGCTCCGCTGGTTTCCACCGCTATATCATACCCGCTGCGATGACCTTTTTGGACAATGATCTGGCTGCCTTCTGCCGAGGCTGGCAGGCGCAACATCTTGGCTTTATCACCGCGGGTGATGCAAGCGGCTGCCGCGAGCAGCAGCCCGCCGCTGGCGCCGCTTGTGATCAAGCCAGCCTGAGCGCCGGTGATTTTGGCGATGTATTGCCCGCACTTGTCATGCAGCTCATCCATATCCACGTAGCATTCGGCTGCGGCGCTCATAGCTGCCATCACCTCTTTGCTCAGGCAGGAACTGCCCGCTTTTGAATTGTTGGCGGAGGCATTGATAATGCGCTTTACTCCCAGGCTTTTAAATGTTGCCATCTGGCTCTCCGGAAAATGATTTTTTCTACAACGCTCCATTATAGTGCATACCCAATGCAGACTATGTTGACCATGATATTTGGAAATTACACATGTAAAAATGGTTGGGAAATTAATGGTCAATATGGAATGGCTGAAGCAAGGAGGGTGAACCGCTTTGTCTATCCTGAAATCTCGAATCTCTATAATGAGACTTCTTTAAAAATCCCCCCCAGTAGGCTGATGCCTTTGACGATCTTCTCCTCCGGCATGCAGGAATAATTGATGCGGCAGTGGTTCTTCTCCGGTGAAACAGGGTAGAAAGCCGCACCCGGGACGTATGCCACCTTGGCCTGCGGCAGGGTGCGTTCTTTCATCAATTCTGCGGCGTCCAAATCTTTGTGGAAGGTCAGCCAGACGAACAAACCGCCCTGGGGATGGGTGAATGCCACGTTTTCAGGGAACACTTCGCTCATGATATCCAGCATCAGGTCTTTCTTGCGGCGGTAAGCCTGGCGGATGGAATGGATGTGTTCGTCCATGTCGTACAGCTCCATGAAACGGTTGGCGGCGTACATGTTCAAGGTCGAGTTCTGCGTGTCGGCAGCCATCTTCAGCAGGCATAATTTCTCCGCCAACTCTGGCGCTGCCACCACCCAGCCCAGGCGCATGCCGGGGCATAGGATCTTGGAGAAACTGCCCACCTGGATCACGCGTCCCTGCGTATCCAGGCTTTTGATGGAAGGAATCGCCTCGCCTTCAAAGCGGATTTCGCGGTAGGGGCTGTCTTCCAGGATGATCACATCGTATTGATCGGCCAATTCCACCAGCCGTCTTCTGCGCGCCAGGCTCATGCTGATGCCGGTGGGGTTCTGAAAATCCGGGATGGTGTAGATCAGTTTTGTATTTGAATTTTCCTTCAAAGCCTGCTCAAGCAGGTCGGTCTGCATGCCTTGCTCATCCATCGGCACCGGCACATAGCGCGGTTCATACGGATTGAAAGCGATCAGCCCGCCCACAAAGGTCGGGTTTTCGGTGATGATCACGTCGCCGCGGTCGATGAACATCTTGGCGGCTACATCCAAGCCCTGCTGGGCGCCCTGTACCAGAAAGATGTTTTCCAACTCACAGGTTACCCCATCCCTGCGCGCCCGCTGCACCAGTTTTTGCCTGAGGGCGGGCAAGCCTTCGGAGGTGGTGTATTGCAGCGCCTGCCTGCCATCGTTAGACAGGACATCATCGAAAACGCGGCGCAGTTTTTCGATCGGGAAAACATTCGGATCCGGGAAGCCTCCGCCGAAGGAGATCAGCTCCGGATCTGCGCCCAGGCGCAGCAATTCGCGGATGGCGGAAGGTTTGACATACTGCATGCGGTTGGCGTAATGATATTTCATGGTGTATTCCATACAGGTTTAATGAGCATGATTATATGCCAGATTTGCACTGCCCTTGCTGCGGGATCAATAACCAGCCTGCCTGCGGGCAAAGTCTTTTTACGAATCAGGTTGAGAAAGGAATCTAACGCGGCGGTCCGCCTTCTACATAAGCCTGCATGGCATCCACCGGCCAGACTGCCTGCCAGTCAGCCGCGAAGTGCGTCGGGTAGAGCTGCACCAGCAGCCAGGTCACCCCAATCTTCGCGTAGATGCCCGCCTGGGCTGCAGCTTGGGAGGGCGGCAGGCTGAAGGCTACGTCAAAGGGCTGCTGCGTATCGCGCAGCGAAAGTGTAAAACGGATGGCTTCCTGCAGGTTGGCGATGTTGTTATCGATTTCCGGGCTGGTTTGGGGCACCATGCCGTCCCAGCGCGCCATGCGCCGGAAGGGCGCCTTGTGCGGCCAGTTGCCCGCCACCCAGATCGGAATGCGGGGAGCCTGCAGCGGCTTGGGCAGGAATTGGCTTTCCTTAACCTGGAAATGCTGCCCTTGAAACGCAAACGGTTCTCCGCTCCACAGCCCGTTGATGATTTCCAGCCCCTCATCCAGCATGCCGGCGCGCTTTTTCAAATCCATTTCCTCGCCAAAGTTTTCCCATTCCACCTGCGCCCCGCCGCTGCTGCCGATGCCCACCCCCAGCACCAGGCGCCCGCCGCTGAGCCGGTCAAGCGTCAGCGCTTCGCGCGCCACCTTCCAAGGCCGCCGGCGCGCCAGCGGGGTGACCAGCGCACCCAGCCGCACGCGCTCGGTGCGCATTGCGATGGCGCTCAACGCCACCCAGGCATCCGCAACATCCGCCGGCCAGTAGCGCGTGATGTGGTCCCAGATGAAAAAGCCATCCCAGCCGGCTTGTTCTGTCTTGGCTGCCAGGTCTGCCAGGGCGCGCGCATCGCCATACGGGCCGAAATTGGGTGCGTAAATTCCAAATTTCACTTTGGTTCTCCTGTTTTGATGGATCGTTTTGCACTGATTATACTCGCCGGTTTTTTTCTTCCGATGAAAATGCTATAATGCCAATATACAGTGCAATGGATGGTTGCTTTTCCCATCGCCGCATCAACGCTGCCCCTGAAAGATTCCCATCATTGACGTGAAATCAGCTTCGGCTGATACGAATGGTCATTTATGACCGGGAGGAAGAAATGTTGGTACATACAAAGAGTTTGAAGCTATCTATGGGGGCGATGATCATGCTGGTGCTGTTGAGCGCTTTCAATGCAATGCCGGCTGCTCGGCAGGCTGCCGACCTTCAGCCAGGCGAGCCGCCCGAACCGGAGCGCATCCTGGAGGATATCGACGCCAGCTACAAAGCGGAGGAAAAACGCGTGATCAGCGGCGACAACATCCTTAACAACCTGTTCGAGCGCCCCTTCACCTCCATCGAAATGGTTTACCTGCCGGAGGTGGATATCCAGACCGTCGAGATCGCGCTGGATGATGACTTTTATTATTTCACCATCACCCTGAAAGGCACGGACGCGCAAACCGGCACGCTCACAGGCGCCTACGGCATCGAGTTCGACCGCACCAAGAGCGGGCGCGGCGACCTGCTGGTGCTGGCGCAGGAGCCGGGCGAGCAATGGTCTATGGAAAACGTCAACGTTTATTTGGACGAGAACAAGGATATCGGCGGCTTGAACCCCATGCGCGCCGAGGAGGACGTGCAGAGCGATGGCTACGAAGCCCAGGCTGAGCTGGAAGGCGAGCGCACGGCTTATGCGCGCCTGAGCCCTGAGGAAGATGCAACCGCCCTCCAGATCGCGGTCAGCAAAGGGCTGCTAGACGACGCCGAGGAATTCCTGTGGGGCGCCTGGGCGGATAAAGCCATCCAAGACCCGGCCCTGTTCGAGTACTGCGACCACTTTGGGCCAAGCGCGGCCGGTTCACCGGATATCACCTCCGATGATTACCCCTGCGACCAGGTGCACTCGCTGGACAACACCTGCCGCCTGCCGCAGGGCTTCAACGCCGCCAACCCGCACCGCGGCATGTGCTCGAATGTCGCGCCAAGCGCGGAGGGGGGATGTTTACTGGTGTGGAGATGTGCACCAGGTGCAGCAGGTGCAAATATATGTGGGTGGGTATGTAAATAAGCTAAACCAAATAAGGATCAAGAGCAGAGGCGCTTGGGCGCCTTTGCTTTTTTAATTCACATTCATAGTTTCAAAAAAAAAGATGAAAAGAAGAAAAGAAGAAACCGGTGAAATTTACGGGAATAAAAGAGGTTTACTGGATGGCTCAGGTTTGCCAGCAGCGCGCTGCCGCCCCGATCAGCTGCGCCTGGCTGCCCGGCAGCTTGCTATTCAGAATGGGCGTGTCTTTCATCGGCGGCAGCGCTTTTTCCCGCGCCGCCAGCCGCGCCGCCTCCAGATAGATATCATTGGACTCCAGAACGCCTCCGCCCAGGATGACCACTTCGGGGTTGAGCAGGTTCAGCAGACCCGCCAGGCAGGTGCCCAGGCGATCGCCGGCGGTGCGCAGCACGCTCTCTGCCAGTTCATCCCCGCCCCGTGCCAACTGCGCAATGTCCCTGCAGGAGGGGAATCCCTGTTTCATGTGGCACGGCGGCATTTTGAGCTGCTGTTGATAAGCGGCTTCGATGGCAGGCCCGGCTGCGTAGGTTTCAACGCAGCCGCGCGCACCGCAGTTGCAGAGATTGCCGCGATAATCGATGCTGATGTGCCCCAGCTCGCCGGCGCTGCCTTTCCAGCCGCGATAGAGCCTGCCGTCGATGATGATCGCGCCGCCGATGCCCGTGCCGATGGCCAGGCACAAGACGTGCCGCAGTCCTTTACCCGCGCCGCAATAGGCTTCGCCCAGCGCGAAGCAGTTGACGTCGTTTTCCACGCAGACCTGCCCGCCCAAAGCGGTTTCGATGTGCTGGCGGATTTCCATCCCCGTCCAGCCGGGCATGTTCTGGGTGGCAAAGATCACCCTGCCTTTTTCCGAATCGATCTGCCCCGCGGTGGAAATCCCAATAGAAGCCGGTTTGACGGGTTTTTCTTCCTTAAAATGCTGCGTTTCTTGCGTGCCAGCCCGGCAGACTTGGATCACTTTGCGCATGACCGCCTCGCCGCCCAGCTGGGCTTCGGTGGGTGTGAGGCTGAATTGCTCAATGCGCCCATCGGAGTGCACCCAGGCGGAAGCGATCTTGCTTGCGCCGATGTCCACCGCGAAGATGGGATTATGCATTTTCCTCGTGTCTGGTGCGGGTGATTTCAAAAGTGACCGTGCCTCCTGTGGTGGAAGGCGGCCCTGGATCGAGGCATTGTACGCGCGCGATGCCTTCCTCTTCATGCCCCAGTCCCAGGTCTTCCAATGGCAGTCCGGCGCTGAGCGGCACCATGAAACTCAGTAGCGAGCCCAGCGCATGCATGCACACCGTGCAGGATTTGGAGCAGTTCAATTGGTAACCCTGTTCCAAGATGAAGGAATCACCCACCTGATAGACAGGGCAGAAGCCCTCCACTTTTGCTACTTTCACATGCAAATCCATCCATTGCATATTTACCTCCTCAATTATTGATCCAATAATGGCATGACGCTTTCGACAAACCGTTTGGTGATCAGATGCGGCCGGCTGATCATCGAGCCGACCACCGCGCAATGCGCGCCTAAGCGCATGGCTTTTTGCACTTCTTCAGGCGTGGTCAGGTGGCCTTCGGCGATCACCGGCACTTTTACAGACTGGCAGATCCGCTCCAGCAGATCAAAATCAAAACCCCTGTTCGGCTGGCTGTTCGGCGTGTATCCCACCAGCGTTGTGGCGATCAGGTCCGCGCCGGCTTCCTCAGCCGCAATAGCTTCCTCGTAAGTGGAAATATCTGCCAGAATAGGCAGGCTGCAAGCGGTCCTCACCTGTTCGACCATTTCTCGGTCAGTCGTGCCGTCAGCGCGCGCCCGTTGGGTCAACTCCATGGCGACAACTTGCGCGCCAGCGGCGATGATCCTGCGCGCGTCATCAAGGCTAGGAGTGACCCGCACGATGGAATAATCCGGATGCTGCAGCTTGATGAATCCGATCACCGGAATGGCGACCGCTTTGCTGATGGCTTTGATCAGATCCGCCCCGCCGGTGCGGATGGCGCCAGCTCCGCCGCTCATGGCAGCGTGCGCTATAGAGACTTTGAATGCCAGTTCTTGGCAGGGATCTTCCGGGCTGGCATCGATCGCCACGATGACCTTGTTCTTCAGCTGCTCGATGATTTGGTTCATGATATAAGTCCTAAATTTTGATAAACTATGATGTGGGGCGGTTGTCCACCAGCGTGATGCTGGTGGACAACCCGTTGGTCTTTATTCACAGGCGGCTTGAGCCTGGCGCATGCTTTCCGCGGCAGTGCTCAGCGCCTCTTCAGGAGTGGCGCTCAGATCTAAGATCGAAGCCAGAGCGGTGTTCATTGCGTCGATGTGCTCAGGCCAGAAGCAGATCGGCGGACCCATCTTGGCGATTTCCAGGGAAGCGAGCATCAGGGGGAACTCAGGCCGCACGTCAGCCAATTCCGCTGAAGTGAAAATCGATTTGCGGCTGGGCGCTCCGCCGGCTTTGGCGTAGATCAAACCGCCCTCTTTACCGGTTGCCCACGAAAGGAATTTAAAAGCGGCATCCAGGTTCTTGCCGGCGCTGTTCAGCGCGAAGAAGTAACTGTGGGTGTAAGGGGTGGCGAGAATCGTACCATCCGCTTGTTCCACGCCGGGAACGGTGGCTACTTTGATGACGTCTTTGAATTCGCTGCTGCCGTTCAGAATCATAGGATAGGCGGCATTCCAGGCTGGGACAGCCATGGCAACCTCACCTGATTCGATAGCTGCCAGCACTTCACCAAATCCCCAGGAGAGGATTTCAGGCGGCACCAATTCTTCCTGCGCCAGGGTGCGCCAGAAGTTACCCGCGGCGATGGCGCCCTCGTTGTCAACAGCCACTTCGCCGTTCGCATCAACGATTTCCCCGCCGAATGACCACATGACGTTATAGAAGGTTTCGGGCAGGCTTTCGCCCGGAACGCCGTCAAAAGCGATGCCGTAGGGCGTTGGGGAAGCGCTGTTTTGTGATTGCGAGAACTGGCGTGCCAGCTCCAGCGTTTCTTCCCAGGTGTCTGGCGGCTCAGGGATGAGGTCAGAGCGGTAGAAAAGGAACAGCGTGCTGATATCCGTCGGTAGACCGTACACTTCTCCAGCGTACATGGCTGGCACCAATACATCATCCAGGTCAACATCCTGTGCTTCTTCTTCGGTCAGCGCATCCAGGTAGGGGGTCAGCGGCAGGATCGCTCCCGCTTGCGCCAGTTCACCCACCATGGTGGATTGGATGAAGGCCAGGTCGAAGGCGTCCGTGCCGGAAAGCAGCTGAGTGGGGATTAGGGTCAGGTAGGTATCTCGGCCTTGCTCCACGATCTCCACCGGGTTTCCCGTCAGTTCGGTGTAGGCTTCAGCGACCTTCTTCATGCCGTCCGCCTCAGGCCCGCTCATGATCACTACCTTTACCAGCGGCAGAACTTCTGCGCTTTCTTCCTCCGCGGCAGGTTCTTCAACGACTGGTTCCTCTGCTGCCGGTTCTGCTGCCTGCTGTCCAGCGCAGGAGATGACCAGCGCCAGGATCAGCGTTCCGATCAACAGGCTAAACCATTTATTCTTGTTTTTCATATCATTCTCCTTCTTTTGATACTAGCTTAGGATTATTTGGAACCATTTTTTTTTCATTCATCCTCTTTCGATATATTCTCACCTCCTGAAAATTGAATTATTTAAACGCCCCCATCGTCAAACCTCCGATGATATGCCGTTGAACCAGCAAAGCTAGAATGAGTATCGGTATGGTGATGATTCCCGCGGCGGCGAACATCGGTCCCCATTTGATCTGGTAGCTGGTCACAAAAATTCCTGCTACGATCGGCAGCGTGCGTGATTTCTCTGTTAGAGAAAGCGAAAACGCGAACAAGTATTCATTCCAGGAAAAAATCAGGTTCAGGATCATGGTAGCGATCAAACCGGGTTTCGCCAGGGGCAATGTGACCCGCGTGAGGGTCTGCCAAAGGTTGGCCCCGTCAATTTTGGCGGCTTCTTCAATTTCGGTCGGGACTTCACAGATGAAAACCCTTGACATCCAGATCATGAAGGCCAATCCAAAAGTCAGATGGGCGATGATCAATCCGTACACCGTATCCACGATACCGATTTTGGTGAACATCAGGAAGAAGGGAATGATCGACACAGCCGGCGGCATCATCCTGCTGGAGAGGATCCAGAATGCCAGCCCCATGCCGCCTGTGTTCCAGCGCGCCATGCTGTAAGCCGCCGGAATACCGATCAGGGCGGAAAAGAACGTGGCTGTGCTTGCTACGATGATGCTGTTGATAAAAAAGTCCAGGACGTTTGTCCTTTCGAAAACCTCTTTGTAGTTGTCGAGGGTCAATTCGCTGCTGAAATTGCTCTGCGCGATGGCATCCGTGCTCTGAAAAGAGCCATAGATCAGCCAAATGATCGGAGTGATCCAGATGAAAAAGATCAAGATGCACAACAGGAATAACGGCACTTTTTTTATAAAACGAAGCAATTGTCTGTTATTCATTGACAGCTCCCTGATTGACGAATTTCACGAACCATTGGCTGATCAAGCTGGTTGCGATCAGGATCAGAATTGAAAGGGCGGCACCCTGGCCATAATTCCTGAGGCGCAGTGCAATATTCATTACGTGTACATTTAATAACCGCTGGTCGGCTGCGCTGCCATAGAGAGCGTAGACTGTGTCAAACACTTTCAAGGCATCGATGGTGCGCAGCAGGAAAATTACGATCAGGGTAGGTTTGAGCATCGGCATGATGATGAACCACACCTGCTGCCAGTATTTGGCGCCATCCACCTGAGCCGCTTCTTTGACCTCCTGGGGAATGGACTGCAGGCTGCTCAGGAAGATCAACATCACGAATGGCGTCCATTGCCAAATGTCAATGACCACTAAGGACAAGAAGCTGTATTTGGCGTTTAGATGCTGCACCAGGAAATTACCAATGATTGGAAAGTTCGCAAAGAGTGGGATAGGCTGTGAAGTAAGCCAGGGCAGGGGCGTCAGGCCGAGAAAACCGATCAAATCATTGACCAAGCCGCCATCCAGTTTTAACAGAGCTTTCCACATCAATCCCACTACCACGGGTGTAATGACCATGGGGATGATCAAAATGGTGCGCATCAGGCGCATCAGTATGGATTCCTGGTTGAAGATCAATGCCAGCATAAAACCAAGCACAAGTTCCACCAAGATCACGATGGCGATGAATTCGACAGTTCGCAGGAAAGCATTCCACATGATCTTATCGCTGATCACATTGATGAAATTCCTCAGCCCGACCCACGGCCATTCGGTGCGGATGTTGCGCCCGACCACTTTGTGCAGGCTGACATTTAATGTATATAGGAAAGGGAACAGGGTCACGATCAACAGAACTGCAATGGAGGGCAGCACCATTTTATATTTATCTTTCAGTTGAACAGGTTTGTGGTTCATTTTTTTCATGCATTGACCGCGCTGACGAATCGCTCGGTGATCTTTTCCGGGCGTGTGATCGCTTCTCCAACCACCACCGCGTGGGCTCCGTATTGAATGGCTTTGGCGGCTTGATAGGGCTCATGGTAACGCCCTTCCGCGATCACGGGAATGCGCACGGATTTCACAATTTCCGCTACCAGGTCTAGGTCGGGACCATTGTTGGCAGATTGGCTGGGAGTGGTGTAGCCCGCCAGGGTCGTGCTGATGTAATCCGCGCCCAACGCTTGCGCGTTGATGGCTTCAGTCCGGTTGGAGATATCCGCCATGATGGCTTTCTTCAATGAATTCCTGATGAATTCATACAACTCGGATAGATCGTTGTTTTGCGGGCGCGGCCGCAGGGTGGAATCCACCGCCACAATATCGCAGCCCGCCTCAGCAATAGCCTGAGCTGAGGCAATATCCGGAGTGATATACACATCCGAGTCTTCAGAATAGACTTTATAGATGCCGATGATGGGCAGCATTGTGATGCGGCGGATTGCCTGAATATCCGCCGGTGAATTCGCGCGGATGCCGATGGCTCCGCCCGTTTCGGCTGCTTTTGCCATGGCTGCCATATTTTCGGGACCGAACATCGGCTCCCCTTCATATGCCTGGCAGGATACGATTAAACCTCTGGGTAATTTCATTTTTCGCTGCTTCCTGAATGATCCTTTCCGTGTTGACGTCTTCGAATGAGAAAGATGCGGTAACGGTCAGCCCGATAAAGCGTGTTGACGTATTCAACCGAGTTGCCGTTCTCATCGCGCGTGATTCTTTTTACCAGCAGGGCTGGGGATTTTTCCGTTACGCCGAGCAATTCCGCTTCGGCTTGGTTCAAATTGACCGATTCAATCGTTTCTTCTGCGATAACCGGGTAGCAGTTGTATTCCTTTTCAAGCGTTTCGTATAGCGAGTGGGTTGAAAAATCAAAATTTAAAATTTCAGGAAAGAGCTGGGCAGGCAGGTAAACGCGCTCCAAAGCCATGGGTTCCTGATTGGCCAGCCTGACGCGCTCGAGATAGACCACGGGGCTGTGAGCAGGGATGCTCAATTTCGCAGCAATGGATTCTTCCGCTTTCCTTTCCTCATAGCAAATCACTTTTGAGTTGGCACTCATACTGCGCGAATGCATATCTTGGGAAAAAGACATGAAACCCAATGCGTTTTTAACAATGCGCGTGGCGGACACAAAGGTATTCAAACCATGTTTCCTGATCAACAAACCGTCCCGCTCCAGTTGGTTGATCGCCGCGCGCAGGGTCATGCGGCTGATTTTCAGTTCCTCGCACAAATCCCGCTCGGAAGGGATGGCATCGCCTGGTTTTAATGCGCCGCTTTCGATCAGTTCAAAAAAACCATCATAGATCTGCTTGTAGATTGGCCGGTCGCTGTGCTTGTCGATTTTAATCATGGGATATTAGACATATACACGTATATACCAGTATTTTATCAAATCATAGAAATTAATGCAAGGCTTTCAACGGGTGAGATCAATCCAAGAAATTACAAAATCATGCTTACTTCGTGCTTGATGCAATCTATCCCAATGATTCACTCACAAGTGCATTTTCCATAATCACAATAACCATCCCGGTAACCGGAATTGCTGCATTGAGAGGCACAAGTGGCATCATTACAATGGCAGGTGCATTTGCCTTCTTTGCAGAAACCTGTGGTCGCACGATAAGAATTGATGCATAGTGACCTGCAAGCTTCCTCATTGCAGGTACTTTCGGAAAGCGTTGGAGTAGGAGCAGGAAGAGGTGCTGAAGTGGATTCTGGAATGGCTGTGGAGAATTGAGGTTGTATAGTTACAGAAGAGCTTTCTGCAACGCTGATCTTGATTTCACCACTGTAGCCTGAGTGAAATCGAACTTCGACTAGATAATAACCATCCTTCGGGAGCAGTTTATTCCTGATGCAGGCACCTCGATATCCTAAAGAATCGTCATCTGTTCCCAATACCTGGCCATCTTCATCCAATAGATCAATGTATGGGTCAAGGTCGCCACTGAGAACTTCACAGGCAATATCAATCTGGTCATCCGAATGACCCTCAAAGGTATACACCACCACTTCATGATCAAGTGGGAATTGAGGATCACCACTGAAGGGTAAGATGTAATAATCACCATATTTATTAAAAGATAAAAAGGAATTGCGACGTTGTGGTTTCGATAAGGAAGGTGGGCTGTTGTTTGAAGAAATTTCTAATTGATAATCACCCCCCATATCCTTAAAATCAAGGGTGATTTGGATGCTGTACCAGCCACTATCAGGCAGTTCGATATCCTGCCAATAGATGTCAGTCCCATCCTCTAGTTCTAGAATATGATTCTTCGGATCAAATAACCAGAGTGTGAAACGTGAGTCCGCATCTTCCGGATTTGCATGAAAATCGACATCAATCCTATCCCCCGCCTGTCCGGCAAAATACCAGCCCTCATGGTTGCAGCAACCGCTGTGCTCTCCAGATATTGTCTGGTTATAAACCAGCGGGCGATAGCCAACTTCAATGGGTATTTGCTCATCCATCAAATCCATTTGTGTTGCAGCAGGTGATGATTGTGAAGGTGTGAAAGAGGGTATTTGCATTGGTTGGGTTGTCGAGGTAGGAGTTGGGGCACTTGTGGATTTTCTATTGAGGGAGATTGCATAATCGCCGCTGCCTTGAGAAAACCAGACTATGACCTCGTAAGTGCCATTTTCAGGCAAATTCAGGTCAGCAATGGCCAATTCGTGGGTTTGGCTTTTCAGTTCAATGATATTCTCAGATTCTCCCTGTAGTCGGACTTTAACTTGTGGTAGAACAGACGTGTCAGTTGCAGTCACAAAAATGCTGATGCTATCCCCCTGGCTGCCTTCAAATAACCATCGGTCGCGAGTATTTTCTTTTAACGTACCTTCTGAACCGGCACCATAGGCTATTGTTCCAGTATTGCCGGTGAAATCAGAAAAATCAGGCTGGGAAGGTTGAACCATATCGGATGTATATTGGTCACATTCCTCCTCAGTGGCAATTCCGTGTTTGCAAAATACACTGCAGCTTTTCCTGCTCATGCTTTCATTGGTTGACCAGAAATCAAACAATGCTCGCAGGCTGTCAATTTCTTTACCGTATTTTTGCAACAGGTTTGTGATTGTATCCAGTTGCATGGAACAAGATTCACCATCATCGTTTTCATCCATCAAATCCCATAAAACCTGCATTACCGTACCGCTGTATCGTTGGTCATTTGGAAAATCACCGGATTCGAGATCGTAAGATATTTGGATGGTTTCTTGGTTCTGGTGTAATTGGTAGAATTCTTCGCTTCGAACTGCAGAGGAGTAGAAATATCCCCACCCTTCGATCAAAGCTCTGCAAGGATTTGTCCGCTTGTCAGGATTTGTAGGTTTGCCTTCGCATTCCAGTGTGGAATTCTGGCGGATTTGATTTTGATAGAAATATTCTCCAAATAAACGGATCACAAGGTCATCATCCCAGGCGGTTTGAGGCTTTCCCGAAAGATAGATCAGGTTTCTTTCAGAATCATACAGGTTGGTCATCTTTTTCCCCTGAGGACCTCCCCATACAACGCTGATGGGATCAGGTTCAGACTCTGGAAGGAAAACCCGGCTTCGTTTTAATGCATGCAGAATATTAAAAAAAGCGCTGTCTTCCCCCTTTACAACAATGCTGCCGAAATCAATGCGATTTGAGCTTAGGCTGAATGATAACGTATCATAACTGGTAAAGCGCCATGGTTCAGCACCCATGCCAATTTCATCAAGCACTTTTCCTGCAGTAGGATCTTCGGCATAGACCCTCAGGATGACATCCAGATCGAGGCCAACATCTGTGCCGGATGGCAGGATAAAATCAAAAGAGCCATAAGGGGAAAGGTTGTCTTCGTGCAGCAGGATGCCATCGGTATCAATAACGGCATAGCGGAAATTCGCCGCGGGTGCAGTTTGCGTGTGGGTGTCTTTAGCATGCTTGCCAATTTCGTACCCTACTTGTCCTGTGAAATGTATGTCGGCGATCGTTCGATCTGCGACTTCACGCCGGCTGAATCCGCTGAGAGTGTAACGCACCAGAGCTTTTAGACTGAAATGGCTGACCTGAGCAGAAATCGAGCGTGTTTCAGGATGTCCCTCACAAGGGATGCGCAGCCACTGTTCTCCATCGAAAGATAGAATGGCTAGATCATCTGCTGAAGTACCCTCCGGTAAATCTTCTGGCGAATAGAAAAAAGTAAGTTCGATGGGCTGGGGATTGATTCTAGCTGGCGACAACCAATTGATCGCGTATACATTGCCGATCAATTCCACATCGTTGGGCAGCTTCACAGGCAGGCTATTCTCTTTGACTAAACCAATGCCAAGAAATTCGTCCTCGCTGCCAACTACTCCACGGGGGACTTCCACCCTTAAGTCATAGAATTCCAGCGTCCCTCCAGTAGTACTGATGGCTTTGCCAACGGAGTCTCCGATGGTGATTTTATTAGGGTTAAAAATATTTTCAAAGAGATCAAAGGAAATTTGCAGGAAAAAAATGACCAAAACGACTCCCACAGCTACAATAATCATCCTAGAAAGAGAAGCGCGCTGTTGGATTTTTCCTTGAATTCTTTTATAAAAATCTTTGATCAGTGAAAGTTTCCCCTTCTTGGAATCGTCTCTTGAAAAAGTGCTAACAATGCTTGAGATCTTATGCGTGATTTGTGTTGGTTGGTTGATCAGGCTTGCGCCGCATTTTGCGCAAAAAATTGTGCCCTTGGAGTTTTGCGCCCCGCAAGTTGGGCATTTCAATTTATCACTACTCGCATGGTTTTTCTTTTCATTGTCCATTTTTATCCTTCCGGCAAAACACTGGACGAATTATTCCAAAAACCAATCCGATTAAAGTCTTATTGTCTTTTTACCACAAAACAAACATTAATTTCAACTTTCAAAAGGAGAAATTGCCGTATTTTTTTTCAATCTATTGAGAATTCTATAATAAAAAATTCTTATGGCGTGGATTTGCCCTCTTTTTGAATGTCTGCTTGATACAGGTGCCACAGCGATTCACTGCCCAGCAGTGCTAATTTCTCGATGTTCTCAGAAGTATGTACGAAAGCAGTTTCGGGATCGAATTCATCGCTGCTTTGCATGTTCTCAAAGATGTTGTCCAGAACGACTGCCATGCCGCCCGCGCGCAGCCCCCACACGCGCGCCAAAACGAAGATGACGCCCGCTTCCATTTCAGAAGATACGATATTCAACCGCCGCATATCCTCGAAATAGTGCTGCCAGCCCGACTGCCAGTAAGAATTGAACGAAGACCCGGGTTTGGGGTGTTTGGCGTAGAAACTGTCCGCTGAGCGGGTGGTGCCTACATGGTGGGGGATTTTGAGCGCCTGGGCAGCCTGGATACAGGCGTTGACCACTGCGTAATGTGCCGCGGCAGGGTACTCAATGGGCGCGTAAGAGGTGGAGGTGCCGTCGTAACGGGCGGCGGAATCGAAAATGACAATGTCGCCGTTATGCACATAGTCCTGAAATGTCCCGCAGGTGCCGATCCTTAGGAAGGTCTTGGCGCCGATACGCGCCAGTTCTTCGATCGCGATGGCGGTAGAAGGAGAGCCGATGCCTGTGCTGGTGCAGCTGATGGGCATGCCCTTATAGACGCCGGTATAGGTCATGTATTCACGGTTCTCAGCTACTTTGCGCGCCGATTCCCAGCTGCGCGCGACCACCTCCACCCGGCCGGGGTCGCCCGGCAGCAGTACATAGGGAGCGATATCGCCTTCATCCATTTGAATATGGTATTGTCTGGTCATGCCTGCCTCCACTTTTAGATATTATCAAGAAAAAGATCCTCTATTTGAATTTTATTATGATTTTTAAGGTTCCTCTATCGTAATGCATGTTTAGTACTTGTAGATATGGGTTTTTTAATGAAAAATTTTTAGTCAGATTGTCCATGGCTTGGCTTGATTTGTCCTAGTTTGCCGCATTGAATTGATGGGATGTAAACCTTTACAAAGAGAAATTGATTCATATGTCCTCTGATAAATGAGATATACTAAGAAAAATCCATCTGTAAAAAATTCATGGGAGACTTCTATGAAACGCAAATACTCGTATCTGCTCTTCTTCTTGATCGGAGCTGTCATCGGAGGTTTGTCAGTCAATCACATTCCAGAATCCTTCCCCTCCTTCCTGAATAATGGCGTCTTCAATCCTTTTCTTTACGGCGCGGTGGCATTTGGTATTTGTGCTATTCTTAACAAGGAATATAAAAAGCTTTTTTGGGTGCCGGTCATGTTTGTGGTTGCCTTCATTGTCACCATCCCGCTGATCTATTTATTGGGTGGAGCATCGGGCTTTATTTATGACCTGTTCCATTAATTAGACTTCTAGGAATCTAGATCCTTTATCAGGATCTTTCAGTAGGAAGCCAGTTCAATCTCGAGCTGACTTCTGTTGTTCATCTATACTTGGTGCCAAAGGTTGGTCTTGATCGAAGAGATTAATACTCTTCCAGCCCTTCTGCACGCTGCGTTTCACCCTCAGGAATCCTTTTTTATCGGGTTTGATGCGCCAGCGGATGAGGGCGATCTTGCCTTTGACGATCTCGATGCATGAGATCCAGCGCGGGTTTACGCAGCTGCCGATGTTGAAATACGGCGCTTGATCCTTTTTTGGGAACCTTTCCTTATGAGTATGACCAGCGATCATGATGTGCCGGCTCTCGGCGCTCCAGCGCATCAGCGACTCTTCCACTTTTTTGCGCTTATAAACATTCTGCGCCACGCTGCTGGGATCCTGCAGCCCGAGCAGCTGCAGCGGGCGCCAGATCAAGCGTAACAATACCTGGTTCAGCCAGATGAGGCGGTGGAACAAGTCATCCCCCTGATGCCCATGCACGGCGAATAATTTCGTGCCGCTTTCTTTGTGGTGAAAAATCAAAGCTTCGGATACTTCGAAACCATTGAAAAGAAGACCGATTTCTTCCACTTCTCGCGGAAATTGGTAGCTCAGGTTTCTGCGAATGCGTTCCGGATAGCGGTAATCATGGTCATGGTTGCCAAAGATATAGTGCAA
The DNA here is from genome assembly GCA_964451805.1 of uncultured Pelolinea sp. GTDB lineage: Bacteria > Chloroflexota > Anaerolineae > Anaerolineales > Anaerolineaceae > Pelolinea. Next base: position 25,035 of record CAYVJI010000019.1, read on the forward strand.
CCGCTGTTCATCCAAAAAAGCTTGCAGCAGGCGGTAGACCTGTGCATGCGAGATGCGGATGGGTTCGATGTATTTAAATTTCAACAGCTCATCCCCATCGCCAACCTCAACATACGTGTAGCCCTTATCGTAATAATGCTGCAGAGCGTAGAGGTAGATAGCCTCATTGCGCGCGAATTCATCTGCCCAGCTGTTATTGCCGCGATGCACATCGCTGAAAAACACCAGCCGGTCTTCATTGCTGAACTCGATCTGCTTGGCATTCTCGAATATTCTGTTCAATCGCTTGCCATTGCTCATTGACACTGCCTTTTATCTCTTTCGATGAAAAAAGATACCATAGGCACCTGATAGCGTCAATTCTTATTGTGTAAACAATGGGTTAATAATTGTTTATAAAAATAGAATTAATTGACCCAAATTTCTCCAATGTATAATAAAAAAAAACATATTAAGGAGAAAAACCATGGACTATTCTTATGAGTACCAATTAGACACCCCCGCCGCCATTTTGGTAACGCTATTTTCACTGGTGGTGACCGTATTCTATGTTTATTGCATGTGGCGCTTGTTTGAAAAAGCCGGCAAGCCCGGTTGGGCAGCTCTCATTCCCATTTACAACACGCTCATACAGCTGGAAATCATCCAGCGCCCGTGGTGGTGGCTGCTGCTGATGTTCGTACCCTTGGTCAACTTTGTCGTTGCAGTCACGGTCATTTTTGACCTGGCAAAAGCCTTTGG
>CAYVJI010000020.1:0-25665 GCA_964451805.1 uncultured Pelolinea sp.
AATGGCAGGTTCATCCATAAAACCGCTGCCAGCACCCATAAGACGGCGCAGATCAATACATCCACATTTCCTTTATATTTTCCGCGCACCTCCGCCGGCAGACGTGCCCAGCCAGCCGCAAATCCCATGACCAGCACCAGCAGCCCGCAGACATACCAGATCTGCCCTTCCAGCAGCGGCACCCCCAATGATACTATCGAGATAATTTCCGGTGCCTTGCCTGCGCCCGTCGCCTCGATCAGCACCCACCCGATCAGTAAAATGGCAAGTATGATGTATGCCGGCTTGGTGAAAAGACTAGTATCCTTTTTAACAGAGGTTTTCTTCATGCCCGCTGGGAGAAAGGAGCAAAAGAACAGCACACCTGCTGAAACCAGAAATGAATAAGTAGCAAATGGCAAAAGCCTAATGACGTATGCGGAAGATTTCTCTGCCAAACCATTAAAGAACCCAATAAAAGTCAAATTCCAGAGAATAGCGGCGGACAAGAAACCGCCCATCATGCCAATTCTGGCAAGCCGCCTGCGCCGATTTTCATCTTGAAAATATTCCTGCAAATCTAACCGTTTCTTCAGCAGAACAGAAAGTAAACCAACTGGCAGGGCAATCACCAAGATTGCTGCTAATTCAAGAAGACGGTTAAGAGAATAACCAAACAAAAAAGCGTTGCCGGCTTCTTTTGGAATCCCCAGCAGCCAAAGTGCCGCTCCCAGCCCCGCTGCAGCAAGCAGGAACAAGAAGTTCGAAGTGAGAGCAATCAGATTCTTTTGATTTTTCATCAATATCATTCAATGCCGTCAATTTTGTACGGCATTTTATCATGCCACAAGATCATGGTTGATGTACTGTAATTTGCACATTTCATTTTCTGCGTTGAATTCCTTCGCTAATCGCAGCTTATCATGTGTCAATCCGTTTAAAAAAAAAAAGCTCTCCACCTTTTGTTTTTCTAGATAATTGCCTTGCTCGCTTCTTTTAGCCTTCTCAAGTCTTACTAAAGGTACTTTCGCATCTGTATGGCATCCTCGCCATCTTCGTAGAATCTCGGCAGTTCACCCACCGGGCAGAATCCCATCTTCTTCCAGAACTGGAATCCATCCAAATTCGTCTTTCTGACCTCCAGCTCGATCTGCTGGACTTCGTACATTTCCACGCGGCGAATGATCTCCTGCAGCAGTGCCGAACCGACTCCTAGCCTGCGAAAGTCTGAATGGGTGGCAAGGGAAGCCAATTCAGCCTTGTCCGCCAGAATGCGCGCTATCCCGTAACCTGCAATGCGTCCCTCAATTTCTGCCACCAGGCACAGGTCGGGGTTTCGCCTGAACCAACGCCGGAAATCTTCGCGATCATAGGCATCAAAGGAATTGAAAGCGGATGTTTCAATCTGCAAAATTTGACTCAAGTCAGCTTCTTTCAACTCCATCTGCCGCACAAGCATCTTCTGTTCGAGAGTCATATCCTATACCACGCCTATTTCACGATCAACTGCAAATGATGTCTTCAAATCATTTCCAGCATGTTCAAGAATCATTCGCAGCAAGTGATATTCACTCCACCCATGCTTGGCTGCCAGGGTCAGCAGGTTTTCATCCAGTGGGTCCGGGCATGGGTCGATATCTGTCAAATACCACCCTCCGCAATACAAGAAATCAAAGCGTACCAAGCCTCTGGCTTCGAGTAATTGATAGGCTCGCTTTGAGTTTTGTAAAAGCTCATCATTTGCTATAGGCAGAAAAGGAGTTGAATCCAGAATATAAGAACTGATTCTCTTCCCTGCTCGCACCTCCTGCAGTAGAGCATCCGTTCCAGTCGGCAAGGTGCATATTGCATGTAGGGCATCATCCATATCGCGGAATATTTGCCCTTCCCGCCTTCCGTCAATTCGCAGAACAAGCGGAACCTGCAAGGCATCAGATTCGAATTTATACTCATCGATAAAGACCTTGTAAGGTGGGATGCGTATTCCTGTTGAAGTCAGCAGAGGATAGAGTTTTGTGTAATTATGGACGAGTGTAAGGCTCAAGAGACCTGGTCCAGTGTAGCGCACACCTGCAATTTCTAACAGTGCTGGGATTAAATCAGTCCGTTTTCCCTCATAGATGCTGGCAAGATTGAAAACGATATCTGGGCAGAAACTGATGATGGATTCATAGAGGGAATTTCCGGCTTTCTGGCGCAGGATCGTGTGTAAATCTTGTATTAATAGGTCAAAAATTTGCCCGATTTTTTGCATCGTTCTTAGGTCAGGTTCTTCAGGTTCAAGCAGGATGATTTTCACGGCATCCCCAGCAGGGCATTCTGAAGCAAAGCATCAATGACGGCAGTATAGTCCAGCCCTGAATCCATCGCGGTGCGTACATAACCGCTGCCATCCTCTCCGATACTGGGATTCTGGTTAACTTCCAATACATACACAGTATCCTCTTTCATGCGCATGTCAACTCTGGCATAAGAATCCAGCCCCAGAATCTTAAAACTCCGCAGAGCGGTATCGGTGATGGTCTTTTTTTCCTCGTTGCTCAAAAAATGCGGGGGCGCTGATTTCGTTTTACGATACTTGGTAGAATCGACTACCCATTTGGCGGCATAATCTAGGTATCGTTGTTCAGGCGGCAGCTCATCGAATTCCATTTCCAATATAGGAAGTGTCCGGTTGACTTTTCCGGGCAAGATAGCTACTGCGAATTCCCTTCCCTCGATAAATTCTTCTACCAGGGCGGGTTGGTGAAGCGTTGTAAGGATGTTACTCACTTTTTCTTTTAATTGCCTAAGATTAGTGACCAGGGACCGTTCATCAATGCCAATGCTGTTCTCGCTTGCTATACCTTTTACAAACAATGGAAAATGCAAATCCGAGTGCAGGATGTCCTCTTTGTTTGTGAATACCTGGAAGCTTGGAGTGGCAATACCCTGAGACTTCAAGATCATCTTGATGCGCACCTTGTTAATTCCCAAGGCGATATGAAAAGCACTGGTACGAGTATGATAGATGCCAAGATATTCCAGCAAGGCAGCCGCGTAGCTCTCGCCACGCGCATCCCTGTGAATCCGCTCGCAAGTGTCAAATGCGATTTGGATATTGGAATGACACAAGGCTTTAATGTCCTCTGGATTGTCCATATCGAAATACCGGATAGTGTGCCCCAGTCTTTCCAGATGCTTGCCGATCGCCAGACCGGTATCGCGCAATTCTTTTTCTTCCGGTAGCATACTGCCATACGCGAAAGAATTGTAAACCAAGCCGACTTCCATACCTTGGCTAAGTATAGTACTGATTCCCTTCAAGCCTGAGACTGCCAGGTGGCGCAACCTCTGTTGACCCGATCAGTCTTTTAGGACAAGCCATTCTTAGCTATGCCACCTCGCCCTCCCCCGCTCTGCGCCTGCCAATCCCCATTTAAATTGCCATGCTGCTAGCTCCTCCCTGTTGCGCCTCCATCCGTGTATCGCTGAACATCCACCCCAAAGTGTGCGGTTTTTTTTACTCCAGCAATTCGCGATAGATGCGCTGCAATTTGCGCATTTCCTTTTCCGCGTTGAATTCCTTTGCCAAACGCAGCGAATTGCGCTTGAATTGGTTGATCTCTGCAAGAGTAAGACTGTTCAATTTTCCTGCGATCTCGTGAATGGATTGCGTGTCCATCACGACTCCATTCTTATTCTGGCTGACGATTCCTCCCATTGCCGGCAGCCCCGGAACAATGATGCCTAAGCCAGCCATGATGAAATCAAAGAATTTATTGGGCAAAGCATTTTGGATATTCTTGTTAGGTGCCTTCAGAAAAGGAAATCCCAAATCGAAACGTTGAATAAAAGCGGTCACGTGTTCAGGTTCAAGCGCTTTCCAAAAATTGATCCTTTGCGGCGTGATCGTTTGGGCAAGCTGTTTCAATTCTGCAATATATCCCAAATCCTTTTCTACGAAAATAAAGTTCAAATCATAGCGCTCATCCGTTAAACCCATCAGGCGGATCATTTCTTCTAGATGTCTGCCGCGGATGGCATAGCCGTGGTGCACGATCTGAATCTTTTCAAGATCAGTCTGATGATAGGTGATCTTTTGATAATTAGGAGCATTGAGAATAATGCTGGGATCGCATTGAAATTCCTGTTTGTATAGGTCGCGAATACCTGGAGATACGGTAATCATTTCAGCTGCTTGCGGCAAGTACTTGTGCAGCAGGAATGCCTTAAAGGGTTTTACGAAAATCCGCCACAGCAATCGCTCGGCTTCCTGCTCGGGGCTGAATTCGTGCGCGTCGAATAAGATGCGCATCTTTCCGCTGGAATTCGCTTCAACTGCAGTTGGCAGCGCATCCCAGTCATTGGCATGCACCAAATCAAACTCTGCTTCGACCATGATCTGCACGGCTTGTCGGTATTCCCTCTTCAGCCAGAACGCACGCATATACAATGCAGGAAAAATGCGCCCCAATATCAGCCAGAAAAAATAACGCGCCAGATAGAAAAAATTGCGTTTATTCTTTGAAAGCTGGTGGTACGCAACAGGATCAGGAGGCTGCCAGTCGCCATAGCCGATTACGCAGGTGTGGTATTGATCCTGGCAGCTTTGAATTTCACGCAGCACGCGGCTGTCGCGTTTTATTTCGGAAAATGAAAGGATGCAGATCTTCTTTTTATGCATACAGAGTGCTTGAATCCCTACAATTCGACGCTTATTTTATAAGGTCCCACGACAATGGCGTGCCGCGCGCAATATCTTGCGCCGCTGAACGCCCGAGCACGATTTCAAGGAATTTTGGCTGCAGCCCATTGGCAGGCCGGATGGAGCGCACATTTTTACGTGTGAACTCTTCGCCCTTCGCAATATCCTCTACCGCAAAAAGCGACCGGCGGAACACGCGGCTCTTCAGCTCCTGTTCAGAAGGCGCATAGCTGACAGTGCCCAACGCCTGGTAGGCTTCGGCGGCTGCTTGAGTCAGCGCTTTAAATTCATGTGGTTCGAGCGAAAAGGCGCTGTCGGGGCCTGGCTGGCTGCGTGAAAGGGTGAAATGCTTTTCGATCAAGCTGGCTCCCAGGGCAACCGCCGCCACTGCGGCGGCAATTCCCAAAGTATGGTCTGAAAGCCCCGCCACCACATCAAAAGCTGCTGCCATGTGGGGAATTGTCATCAAATTCATCTCGTTGACCGGGGCGGGGTAGGCGCTGTTGCACTTGAGCAGCGCGATCTGCTGCGCGCCGTTAGCGCGCGCCGCTTCCAGCGCCTCGCCAATTTCAGCCAGGGTTGCCATGCCGGTTGAAAGGATCAGAGGCTTTTTGGTTTGCGCGACCAGTTTGATCAATTCCAAATCCACCAGCTCGAAGGAAGCGATTTTGTAAGCCGGTACGTCCATTTTTTCCAAGAATTCCACCGCGCTGGCATCAAAAGGTGTGGAGAACAACGCCATGCCCAATTCATTCGCGATCGCTTTCAATTCAGGCTGCCATTCCCAGGGAGTGTAGGCTTCTTGATAGAGCTCATAGAGCGTCTTGCCGTCCCAGAGAGTATTGCCCTTCACTCGGAAATGTTCTCGCGAGGATGCGATTGTTAATGTATCGGCGGTGTAGGTTTGAAGTTTGATGGCATCCGCGCCAGCTTCCCTTGCGGCACGAATCAGCTGCACGGCTTGGTCAAAATCTTGGTTATGATTTCCCGACATTTCAGCAATGCAGTAGGGTGGATGGGCACTTCCAATATCTCGACCGAAAATGTTCATTGATTTTGTCATAGCTCTTCCCTCCTGAGAATGTAGAGATCTGCCGGATGGCTTTGAAATTCACTATGGCCGAAAAGATGATAACCTGCGTGCATGAAAGCGCGCACCGAAGCGGCATTGTCCGATTTGATAAAAGCATCAATCTGGCTAATTGAGGACTCTTGAAATAATCTTTTTGATGCCAAGCGCAAGAATTGGCTACCGTATCCCTTGCCCCTTTGCTCAGGGCTGAGGTTGATGGAAGCGATTGCCCTATTTCCTTCGATCTGAAAACGCACGATGCCGAGCGCGGCTCCTTCTGGATCGCGGGCGATAAAAAAGACGCTGCCAGGGTCGTCCATGCGTCGCTGATACCATTGCTGGTGGTCTTCCCATTGGATGATGTCGTGCGAGAAAGATACTGAACGCGTCACCTCATCATTCGCCCATTCAAACACCAAGCGGCTGTCTTCTTGCATAGCTCGCCTGATTTTCATGGAGGATAGATCCCACATCCACTGCGCCACCCGGGTTGATCCCAATCCATCAATCAATTCTCTTCCTCTCGATGACATCTGATATCGCATTTCAGGATTTCTAATCATGTCAACTACGCTTGCGGTGATCTGTTCCGGTGTGATTTGGTCAAACCAGCCCAAGTATCGCGCGGCGCCGCTCTCAGCCATGCCGGCAGCAAGCATGCGCTGGTTCTCAGCCAATCCGATAATCAGAGAAGGCGTTCCCAAACTAGCCAGTTCGTAGCAGGTGCTTCCTGCCCCGCTGATGGCAATATCCGCCCATGTCATCCACTGGTTGAAAAATTCTGGATCAATGACCACTCTCCATTCATTGCCCAGATCATGGATTTCTTTCTGTATGACATTCTTATGCGGATTGCTGTTTCCGATCACAACCGCAAATTTCAGATCTGGTTCCTCTAATGATGCCAAAGCTCGAATGACGGATAGGCTTACATGGTTGGGATCGCTGCCGCCCATTGTGATCAGGATGTTTTTTACCTGGCTTGGTTGATCTTGCCTTTTCTGCTGAATGGATCCAATAAATTCCTTGCGCAGCAGAACAAAGCGCAGCCCCATCAGCCGGATAGTTTCTTTGGGACAGGCATACTTCAATTCTCCTGCGTATATGTTCTGGTTTAATACAATATCGGCTGGATATTGAGATTGGTCAGCCAAATCATCGATGACCAGAAGATGGCATCCGAAAGACCGTACTTTTTCCCAGTAATAAGGGTCGAATGAATAGCCATCCACCACAACCCATTGCGCGCCGCTATCCTCAATGGCTGATTGCAGAATTTCAAGATCTTCATTTTCAGGGTAGGACTTTTGTATGGGAATAAACCCTAAGTCTTCTGACTGTAAGCGATCCTTTAAAACCGGACTATCACAGTTGCTGACAAAACATGTTGAAAAATCCTTTTTTCTACAGGCTTGGGCAAGCGCCAAACAGCGCATGAAGTGCCCATACCCAATGGAAGCGTTCGCATCCGCTCTGATCAGGAGGTCTGTTTCTGTTCGGGTTGCCATGTTCGTATGCCTGCATTTACCTGCATGATTTCAGGATGCTTATCTAAAAACGCGATGACTTCTTTATAAGGCAGCACTCTTTCTGCCAGGTTCAATTGCGTAAAAATCAAGCGCAGCGCTTCGAGGTCTTCTGACGTGTCAACCGTCCATCGCATGCCGGAGTGGTCAAGGTCATCCACCACCGATCTTGTCAGAAACAGCTCAGGGTGCTCTAAACGCAGATAGGTGGTTACATGCTCGCGAGCGACGCTTGTTTTCCCTAAACGATCCAATCTCATCAGGGTATCCAAGAAAAATGCTTCCGTATCCAGACCATGCGGAAATGAGCGCTGTTGCACATTGCTGGCATAATCACAGGCATCACCGTTAGTGATCATAGTCTCAACAACACGCTCAATCACCGTTGCATCGATCAACGGACAATCGGCAGTGATGCGCACGATGATTTCAGCGCTTGTCTGCTTTGCTGCCCCAACAAAGCGCGCAAGTACATCCGTTTCACTGCCGCGGAAACAGGCACACTTCAATCGTTGGGCAAGCTGTTCGATTGGGTCATCCTGGCTTTGCCGCGAAGTGGCAATGATCACATCATCGATCAACCTGCAAAGCCCAACCCGCATGACAACATGTGCTAACATCGGTTTTCCCGCTAGGTCCATCAAAACCTTGCCGGGCAGCCGCGTTGATGCCATGCGTGCTTGAATGATGGCAACTTTTTTTAAGGGCAAAACCTATCCTCGCTTCCGCTTCGCGAAAACCCAATAAGAGACATCGTCCCAGCCTTCCTGTTTAGACAAGAATCCTTCCTTCAGCAATTCTAGCTCAGGAAAGAATTCTATGAAAATTTTCGGATAGTTGCGTTTGAAAAGCGCGCCTTGCTGTTGGTGATACAGCACCTCCTGCGTTTCTTCAGAAAAATATTCGGCGCACACAAGGTACTTCCTTGAACATCGGAACATCTCGCGCAGGACGCCAGCCAGAGAATCCTCAGGTTGATGGATGAGCACACCCATGGTGAACACCATGTCAAACCATTCATCCCTAAAGGGCAGCTCGCGGGCTGGTGACCACATCGCATTGATTTCCGGAGTATTCTGATGCAGATTTTTCAATGATTTCACATTGATATCCACTCCATACACTTGGCAGGCGGGAATGACCTGGGCGATCCATTGCAGATTCGTGCCGATGTTGCAGCCAATTTCCAATACCCGCTCAACGGGGAATTCAGCCAGCAGTCCTTTCCAAAAAGGACCGCGATGCGCCCCTGCCTGAAGGTTCCGATCGATGTAATCATCGCCGAACTTGCCTGACCATAATTGTTCCAAGCGTGCTGCTTCGGATTCCGCGGTTTTTTTCATTTTCAATTCCAATCTCTTGTTGAATTTTTCGAATCCCTTATATTGTAATTCACCAGCGAACCGAAAAAATTTTTATTGCAAGTGACCCCAATCTCTGTTAGCCGCCTAAATCCTAATCTTCAGGGGTTTTTCAACAACAAATTGTCTTCAAACTCTTTTTAAGTAGGTTATTCGCATGCAAAGTCCTAGTACTCTTGCGTTTGCCAATCCAATCCAGTTCAACCGGTCAGCCCGTATGGCTATACAGTCTCTAAAGGATACAAATCTCCCAAAGCATCCAAATCACAGCATGTATAATAATTTCACGACTGAAATCAAATTGGCGGAGCGATATGGGTACAAAAAAAGAATTTTATTTAGGCAAAGTCTTTGACCTGAAAAAGGGCAAATTAACCGAAGAGAGTCTGCTTTACGATCCATCTGATCTGACCACGCATGCCATCGTGACCGGCATGACCGGCTCCGGCAAGACCGGACTCTGCGTAGATCTATTGGAAGAAGCGGCTCTGCAGGGCATACCTGCCATTCTGATCGATCCCAAGGGCGATCTGACCAACCTGCTCCTGACCTTTCCTGAACTGGCTCCAGCCGATTTTGAACCCTGGATGAACGCAGACGAAGCCCGCCGCAACAACCAAACCCCCGCTCAGGCATCTGAACAGACCGCCGCCCAATGGAAAAAAGGACTGCAGGATTGGGGTTTGGGCAGCAGCGACCTACAGCAATTGAAGGATTCAGTCGAACGGGTCATTTATACTCCCGGTTCCAGTGCTGGCATTCCGGTCAATATTCTAGCATCCTTCGAAGCGCCGCAGATCGACTGGCATGAAAATGAAGAATTGCTGCGCGAAAAGATTTCCGCTACCGTCACCGCCCTGCTGACATTGATCGGCATGAAAGAGATTGATCCGCTGCGCTCACGCGAACACATCTTGCTGGCAAACATTATTGAATTGAACTGGCGCAAAGGTGCCTCGCTCGATCTGCAGGAATTGATCCTGCAAACGCAGGATCCTCCCCTGGAAAAGCTGGGAGCGTTCAGCCTGAATGAATTCTTTCCAAAAAAAGAACGCAGCCAATTGGCCATGCTGTTAAACAACTTTCTGGCTTCCCCCTCCTTCCAAAGCTGGATCGAAGGACAGCCGCTGGATATTCAGAGCATTCTATATACCCCGCAGGGCAAAGCACGCCACAGTGTTTTCTTCCTGGCACATCTTAATGACAGCGAACGCATGTTCTTTGTCACACTGCTGTATGCCGCTATTGAAACCTGGATGCGAAAACAAAGCGGCACCGGCAACCTGCGCGCGCTGGTGTATTTCGATGAGATCCATGGCTACCTGCCGCCCGTTGCCAACCCGCCCTCGAAACCGCTCATCATCCGCCTGCTCAAAACCGCGCGGGCTTTTGGAGTTGGTTTGGTATTGACAACCCAGAACCCGGTGGATGTGGATTACAAGGCGCTTTCCAACGCCGGAACCTGGCTGGTGGGCCGTTTGCAGACCGATCAAGACAAGCAGCGCCTGCTGGATGGCTTGGAAAGCGCGTCTGGCGGTCTGCCGCGCGCAGAATACGACAAGCTCATTTCCAGCCTGGGCAAACGCGTGTTCTTATACCACAATGTGCACGCGAAAAAACCCGCCATCTTCCAAACCCGCTGGGCGATGAGTTATCTGGCTGGTCCGCTGACCATCACCCAGGTTGCCGACCTGAATGCTCTGGCAGGCGTGCAGCCGCCATCATCTGCCGGCGGCAGAAGGAAGAGCGCCGCCTCACCCGCCACTCCAAAGACCGAAGGAGCTTCAACGGCAAAGCCGGGCATCAGTGGAATTCCAGCGTATTTCCTGCCTGCTTCGCAGGCTGCGGGCAGCCCGAATCTGAAACCTGCCCTGCTGGCTGTCGCCGAGATCCGCTACCTTTCGCGCAGCCCAGCTGTCAACACCAGCCGCAAGCTTGCTGCACTGGTGGAAGATCCACGGGAAACCGGCCAAAAATGGGAGGATTGGCTGTTCCATCCCGATGAGGGCGCCATTCAAACCCAGGCACCCGCCAAAGCCAGTTATGCCAAACTGCCTGACTTTATAAGCCAGGCTTCCTGGTGGTCCCAGCAGGAGAAGGAATTTGAACAGTGGATCTATGAAACCGATACCGCCAGCGTGCGGGTGAATAAAGCGCTCGCCATCAGCGCCGGCCCGGATGTCAGCCAACAGGATTTCTTGAAGAAATGCCAGGCAGCCGCAGAAGAAAAAGCCCAGATAGAAATCAAAAAAATAGAAAGCTCTCAGCGCTCCAAAGAAACCACCCTGAAAAACAAGATCAACCAGCAGCAGCTGCGCGTGGATAAGTATGAAAAAGAATTGGCCTCGCGCGGCATCGACACCGCTCTTAAGGTGGGCGAATCGTTGTTAAAGCTGGCCACCAAGCGCAAGCTCAGCGGCATTTCCACCTCCGCCACCAAAGTGCGCATGGCATCCGAAAGCAAAGGCCGGTTGGACGAAGCCAAACGCATTTTGGAAGCCTATCAAGAAGATCTGCAGAACCTGCAGGCAAATCTTGAAATCGAGAAACAAGCAGTGCGCGATCAATGTCAGGCGCAAGCCGAAAATTTTGACGAGCTGCATCTCACACCCACCAAGCAGAACATCCGCATCACCCATTTTGGCATCGGTTGGAAAGAATAGGAACCTACAGCTCCTGCCTGCCCGCCAGCGCCCTGAGCAGGGTGCTCTGATCGGCATATTCCAGGTCGCCGCCCACCGGCAGACCGCGCGCCAGGCGTGTCAGGCGCACAGAAGTTGGTTCCAGGCGCTGGCGCAGATAGAGCGCGGTGGCATCCCCTTCCATGCTGGGGTTGGTCGCCACGATGATCTCTCGAATGGCGCCGCTTTTTACTCTCTGCTCCAGCTCTGCTATACGCAAGTTATCCGGCCCGATGCCTTCGATCGGAGAAAGCACTCCTTGCAATACGTGGTAGCGTCCGTTGAATGCGGCGGTGCGTTCCAGCGCCAGCACGTCCATGGCATCTTCCACCACGCAGATCAGCCCGGCATCGCGGGCTGTGTTGGCGCAGATCTCGCAAATTTCCTGACCTGCAGCGGTAATATTGAAGCAGATCTGACAAATCCCCGTTGCAGTCTTAATATCCTTCAGAGCCGCCGACAATTCGCTGGAAACCTCTTCTGGCGCCCGCAGGAAATAGAAAGCCAGCCGCGAAGCGGTTTTCGGGCCGATGCCCGGCAGCCTTTCCAATGCCAGCATGAGCCTTTCCAATGCAGCAGGTAATATGGCCATGGTTTGACTGCTCCCTGCTAAAACTTTAAGCCGCCCAAACCGCCGCTCAGCGGACCCAGCTTTTTTGCCATCAGCTTGCGCGATTTTTCCAGAGCGTCATTAACCGCCATTTGGATGAGCGCCTGCAGATTCTCCGATTGCATGTTCTGTGTTTTATCCTGGTCAAGACTGACGCTGCGGCACTTCTGGCTGCCGGTCATGACCACTTCCACTGCCCCGCCGCCGGCGGAGCCGACCACAGTCTCGTTTTCCAGCTCCTTTTGAGCTTTTTTGAGCTGCTCCTGCATCTGTTTGACCTGCTTCATCAAACCGTCCCCCCCGCCCAGCATGTTTTTCATCATAAGAACCTCTTTGGGTGTTATTCTGTTTTGGTCAACTTGCCGCCCAGCGAAAGGGCTGTTCCTACCAAGCCATCACGGTCAATTTCATCCGGCACTTGCGCCTCCTGCTTGCCTGCCACACGGCAGTCGATCTGGATATCCACTCCGGCAATCTTGCTGATGGCTTGACGGGCATTTTCCTGGTTGTGTCCGTTCTCCATCTTGGAACGCAGCAGCTCACTGGCAAAACCCAGCACCAAGCGCCCTTTACGGGTGTTGACCGTGCGGCACGAATTCAACAGCGCCCCGGTTTCAGCGGAGAGTTCCTTGGCAGCCGCGCGGATTTCTTTCCAGCTCTCATTGATGCGCTCCAGTTCATTTCCGCCAGGTTTTCCAGCTTGTGCCTTGGAAGAATCCACATCCGTATCACTGTCTATTCCCTCAGTTGCTGCTTTTGATTCTATGGACGCTGCCTCTAAATCAGAAGTCGCTTTCTTCTCATCAGGTGAATCTGCTTTAGGCTGCACCGGTATAGAGATCGGCATTTTTGTCTCAGGAATGGGCTTGGCTGGAATAGTTGATTTTTGCCCATGTCGAGACACAGTGTTATTTTTTTTGGCTTTTTTATCAACATCCATGCCTGGTGAACTCTCCGCATCCCACTCCCCGCTGGCAAGGCGGGTGGCTGCCAGTTCCAGCTGCAATCCAGGCTGCCAGCTTAGGCTGGGCTGCTGCGCTGCCCGGTCAAAGGATTGGAGTGCTTTTAAAAGTTTATCCAGGCTGAAACGCTCCGCCAGTATTTTTATTTTTTCCAATTCCGCATCCGTGATTTCCAGCTGGTCACTATTGCCCATGCGCACCATCACTACGGCACGCAGCACATCCACGATCTGGCGGGCATACTGGCGCGGATCGCTGCCGGCATCCAAAGCCCTGTTGATCACGCCGATGCTCAATCCGCTGTCTTCCGCGAGGACAGCTTCCAGTAGGTCATACACGCTCTGCGCTGCAGCGGTTCCCAATACCTGCTGGGTGAATTCCAGGGTAATGTCCGCACCTGTGGAAGCCAATTGATCCAGCATGGAAACCGCGTCGCGCATGCTGCCGGTGGCTTGGCGGGCGATGGCGGTAATCGCGGATGCTTCGATTTTCACTCCTTCCTTTTCCGCAATTTCCTTCAGGAGTGCCTGGATGAAATTGAGTGGAATGCGCCGAAATTCATGCCGCTGGCAGCGCGACAGCACTGTAGCGGGTATCTTGTGCATCTCAGTAGTAGCCAAAATGAAAATAGCATGCGCAGGTGGTTCTTCCAGCGTCTTCAGCAAAGCATTGAAAGCCGCGTTTGAAAGCATGTGGACTTCATCGATGATATAGACTTTATAACGCCCGCGGCTGGGGGAATAGTTGATCTTTTCGCGCAGGTCGCGCACGTCTTCCACAGATGTGTTGGAAGCTGCGTCAATTTCGATCAGATCTAGAAAGCGTCCCTGGTTGATTTCCTGGCAATGGGCACATTGGTTGCAGGGGCGCTGGCTCTGGTCTTCTGCCAGACAATTCACCGCCTTGGCAATGATGCGAGCCGTGGTGGTTTTGCCCGTGCCGCGCGGGCCAGAGAAGAGATAGGCGTGCACCAGATTTCCGTGTACCAGCGCATTGCGCAGGGTGCGGGTGACGTGATCCTGACCGATGACCTCTTCCCAACCTTGCGGCCGCCATTTTCGATAATACGCTTGAGACATAAATGCCATGCACCTCAAAATGATAGATTGTTTGTTATGGTTGAATTATAAAGGAGGTCTATTGAAATCCAACACAAATCATCTTTCCCAATAAAAAAGCACAATGTTACAATTGCGGACAATTTCACTAAAATGCCTTACTTAATTGACGGACACAATCTGATTCCGCACATGCGCGGCTTGAGCCTGCAGCAGATCGATGATGAACAGGCATTGATCGAACGCTTGCAGGGTTATTTTCAGCATCTGCGCCGGAAGGCGGTCATTTACTTCGATCGTGCGCAGCCTGGCAATCACGTACAAACTCGCGGAGCATTTCTTAATGTGCACTATGTCCCTCTCCCTTCTGATGCGGATAGCGCCATCTTGCGTCATTTGGAGAAATTGGGTGCTGAGGCACGCAACTGGTTCGTGGTCAGCTCCGATCTCGCCGTTCAGCGCGGGGCGCGGCAAGCAGGCGCGCGGGTAATATCAAGCGCTGCATTCGCAGCGCGGGTGGATAAAGGCAATACTAGCAGGACATCCGCTCAGATGGACGCTTCCCAAGACATCCGCTATTGGCTGGATGTTTTCGGAAAAAAATCTTAGAAGAATTTTACATTTTGTTAATACCCGGCAGCGCAAATATGGTATATTATGGCTTCGTGGCAGCCTTGCCGTAAGGCAAAACTGTCATGACCGCCAGAATTTCGCCAGCGCGTCCCTCCTCGCGCTGGAGATCCCTAACGGGTAACTGGTGGGAATCCCTCCCTTGGACCGCCGGCTTAGACCGGCGGTCAGTTTTTAAAATTGCCCACGCTGGCGCTCAATGCTATAATGGTGCTGCAAACGCCCCAGTGGCTCAAATGGATAGAGCAAGGCACTCCTAACGCCTAGGTTGTGGGTTCGAGTCCTACCTGGGGCATTGGCTTTTAAAACCTCCCTTTCGCAATCAGTTATGGAAAAAAGTCTATTTAAGATACTCCGCGTTGTCTGATTATCTTCCCCAACAGAGGGATCTGAACCGAGATCGCCTCAGAGGGGCAGGTTTCTTGGCAGCAATAGCAGCGTATGCAGCGCGAATAATCGTAAAACGGAGTATCAATGCGTTCATTGCCCCGCCAAGCCAGCGCTTTGGGCTGCACCGGGCAGATGTTCACGCACGTTCCACAGCGCGTGCAGCGCCCAGCGTCGATCACCGGGCGGGGAGCTGTGAAGCGGCGCATGAAGGTGGTAGCAAGAAAGGAAGTATCCGTTGTGGTAGGAACGGCGGAGCGGTTGGCGTTGAAATCCAGCTGAATGAAATCTTCCAGCGCGTCACCTGCATACTGGATATTTGTGGAAGTCCCTAAACCGGCGGCTTCCCCTTGCACGATTGTTTCCACCAGATGGTGATCTAAACCGATCAAACGGCAGACTGTCGTATCCAATGCCACGGCATCACGCGAGAACAATAAGACCTGCATTGGTCGCGGAGTGCCGCTGCGCGGGCCGTTGCCCTCCATCGCTATAATGCCATCCATGATGTACAAACGCGGTTTGAGCAGCAGATTCAAGTCAACCAGCATGCGCGCGAACAGCGCGGCGTTGGGCATTACCGAATGGAACTCCGCCTTGCGCAAGCCTGGGATACAGCCAAATTGGTTTTTTACCGCGCCGGTGATGCGCATGAGGGCGTGCGTTTTCAATTTGCTGATGCTGATCAATCCATCGCTGTCCATCACACCGGCGGCAATTTCAAACTGGTTGATCAACTGCCCCTGCGGGAAAGGCACGCGCCGCGCGCTGCTGAAATCCGCCATCCCCACTCCAAGCCGTTCGGCAATCTCCAGATATCCTGCCAGGCGGGCATGCATTTGCAGGTTTCCCACGCCGGGCGAATCACCAAAGCTGAGCTGGGCGCCTGTCTTCTGCAATTCACACGCGATGGACTCAAAGACCAGTGGATGAGGGCTGATGCACTTGGCCGGGTCATCCCCCGTAAGCAGATTCGGCTTTAAAAGAATGCTTTCACCGGTACCTGCAAACGCAGATACCCCGCCAAGTAGCATAAAACCCCTTTCAACCGCTCTTTGCACTTCCTGCGGTTGATACGATGAACAATGCACTACTGCTACGGTTTCTTTTTTTACCGAACTATCCATTCAATCTTTTCGTCCCGCGCGAGTGGAAAATGATAACACAGACTGATGGGTAAAAAAAAGCCCGCGAAAAGCGGGCATGCTCTCTGGATGGCGCAAGGACCTTACGCGATTAATTCATCGTCATCCGAGTCTTCGTCCAAATCATCGTCATCTTCTTCATCAGCATCTTCTTCAGCGTCCATCATCTCCTGCAGATCCTCCAAGCTTGGCAGCTGGCGCAGCCACAGCAGCAGCACTTGCCCATCATCCGTATCTACCGAGCGGGCAGCCACAATGGGAGTCTTTTCTTCAAGACCCATCTCGTTCTTATAATGCAGGAATATGGTCGCATTCTTTCTCCAGGCATGATGGCAGCGCTCAACCAATGCCGGACCATTAAAAGTGCGCACCTGGGTGAAGATCGTATCATACAGCATTGGGCTCTCATTCAATCCGATTGCCCAGCCATCATTGGTATCTTCAAATACGGGCGGCGGACCCTCAATAATGGTGATCTTGTCTTCCATTGTCAAACATCTCCAAGTCGGGAATGATACCACAGCATTGAAACCCATCCTGTTTTTCTAATAAAAGAAATACGGTTTGCATATATTCATTATATATAGGGGAATTATGATCACGTCAAGATTAATTGAAAAATTCAGAGGTGTAAGATGACAGTATATATCAGAACCCCTTACGGGCGCTTCCCACGCTATCGCAGCATGGCTCGTTTCCCGGAACAATGGGAAATGGAAGAAAGCCAAGTGTATTTTCCTGTGGATGTCCGCGAAGTGGATGACAGCTTTTTGATCAGCGCCATGCTGCCGGGCTTGAAACCCGAAGAGGTCGAAATCCAGATCGTGAACGAAACCGTTTCTTTGAAGGGTGAATTCAAGAATGAAGTGGATGAGAACGCAGCTTACATACTGCAGGAACGTCCCAATGGAAAATTCTGCCGCACGGTCACCCTGCCCGATACCCTGAACGCATCCAAGGCAGAAGCGAAAATGGAAAATGGCATTTTAACGCTCTCGATTCCAAAGGCGGAAGAAGCCAAACCTAAAACCATAAAAGTCAACAGCAAATAACAGATTCAACTCTCCTTACAGAGAAAGCGGTGCTGCACCGCTTTTTCTGTTTAAAGACGATTTTTCGGCTACAATGCTGGCATGGCAGCGACCATCCATGAACAAGAACTGAAATCTGCATTGAACGGTTTGCCGCTGCCCGGCGTGCATTTTTACGAACAGACAGATTCGACCAATGAACGCGCATTGCAGCTGGCAGCCAGCCGCAGCGCTGAGTACACTTTGGTATTCGCTGAAAAACAAAGCGCCGGACGCGGCCGTTTGGGGCGCAAATGGTTGAGCAGCGCTGGCAGTTCCTTGACCTTCAGCCTGATTTTGATACCCAGCGATAAGGAACGGGAACAGCTCAGCATGTTTTCCTTCTTAGGAGCCCTGTCTGTTTGCCGCGCCATTAAGACCGTATCCAACCTGGAAGCCCAGGTGAAGTGGCCGAATGATGTGCTCCTGAATAGAAAAAAGACCGCTGGTGTACTGGCAGAAACATCCTGGCAGGGTCAGCGCTTATCTGCGCTGGTTCTGGGAATCGGCATTAATCTGCTGCCAGAATCGGTGCCGCCGGATGACCAGGCTGTGTTCCCCGCCACCTGCATTCAATCCCATTGCGCCTTGCCCTTGCAGCGGCTGGCTTTTCTGCGCGCAGTGATTGCCGCATTGATCGACTTGCGCAAAGGAATTCTTGAACCGGCTTTCATGCAGGAATATCGCAGCCGCCTGGCCTTTCTTGGTGAATGGGTCTTTCTCACTTCTCAATCGGGAGAGGTCACGCGAGGGAAATTGACGGGCGTGGACGATCACGGGCAGCTTCTCGTCGAAGTTCAAGGCGGCCGGCAAATGCAGTTCCCCTGCGGAGACCTGCATTTGCGTCCTCTAAGCATCCAATAAAAAAACACGAACCTGAATAACCCGGTTTGTGTTTTTCTATAAAAAATTAGACTTACTTCTTCGCGTCGGAAATGCGCCCGATGGAAGATACGGAATCCCCGGTATCCAGGTTCATCAGGCGCACGCCTTTGGTATTTCTGCCGGATTTGCTGATCGCTTTCACATCCAAACGCAGCATCAAGCCGTTGGTTGAGATGATCGTCACCTGGTCATCCTTTTCCACCACGCGCGCCGAAGCGATCTTTCCAATGGTTTTGAGATGCTTCTGATCCACCGTGGCAACCCCCTTGGTCGCCCGGCCTTGTGCGCGGTACTGGCTCAGATCGGTGCGTTTGCCAAAACCTTTTTCTGTAACAACTAAAAGGAAGGCATCCGCAACAACTACTTCCATCGAAACCAAACTATCGCCTTCAGCCAGCTTGATGCCGTTCACGCCGCGCGCTGCGCGCCCCATGCTGCGGATCGTGTCCTCATGGATGCGCAGGGCATTCCCATTGCGGGTAACCATGATCAGGTCATCCTTGCCGCTGGTCAGGCGTGCCCAGCCCAATTCATCCCCTTCATCCAGGGTAATGGCAATCAAACCGGAGACGCGTACGCTTTCGAAATCTGATAGTGCCATGCGTTTTATGCGCCCCTCGGCGGTTGCCACAACGATATATTCGGCAGCTTTGAAATCAGGCACTGAAACCGCTGCAGTGATGCGTTCATTGGGCTCCAACGCCAACAGGTTCACGATAGGTGTGCCTTTCTCGGTGCGTCCGGACTCGCTCAGTTCATACACCCGTTCAGAATACACTTTGCCGCGGTCAGAAAAGAACAGCAGGGTGTGCAGTGCCCGGCAGGGAATGAGGATATCGATCTCATCTTCATCTTTAACCGTCTGACCAATGACTCCCTTGCCTCCCCTGGATTGGGTCTTATACACTCCAGGCTGCGTGCGTTTGATGTATCCGTTGCGCGTGATGGTCACCAAAGCCGGCACATCTGAAACCAGGTCTTCTTCGTTCAGATTTTCAACATTGGAATCGGAAATGAGCGTGCGGCGGTTATCGCCATATTTGCGGCTGACCTCATCCAAATCCTCTCGGATGAGAGCCAGGATTTTTTTAGGGTGTGCCAACAGGTCTTCCAAATACGCAATGCGTTCCATTAATTCTTTGTGCTCGTTTTCAATCTTTTCTCTTTCCAATTGGGAAAGGCGGCGCAGCTGCATATCTAATATAGCTTGTGCCTGCAGGTCGCTGAGCTTGAAGCGTGCCATCAGGCGCTCCTTCGCCACATCAGAATCTTTGGAAGAGCGGATGGTCTTGATGACTTCATCCAGATTGGCTAATGCGATCAGCAAACCTTCTAGAATATGTGCGCGGTGCTTTGCCTTTTCCAATTCGAATTGGGTGCGGCGCGTGATGACTTCCACGCGGTGATCGATGAAGATCTGCAGCGCTCGCTTAAGGGAAAGCAGGCGCGGTTCGCCTTCCACCAACGCCAGCAGGTTGATGCCAAAGGTGGATTGCAGCTGGGTGTATTTATACAAGCGGTTGAGCACGCGCTTGGGCTGCGAGTTGCGCTTCAATTCAATGATGATGCGCATGCCGCTGCGATCGGATTCGTCGCGTAGATCAGCCACTTCCGGCAGTCGGTCAGCCCGCACCAAGTCGGCGATGCGTTCGATCAGGCTGGTCTTGTTAACTTGAAAAGGGATCTCCGTTATGCGGATCTGGAAGCGGTTGCCTTTGATTTCCTCAACTTGCGCGCGCCCCTGCAGGATGATGCGGCCTTTGCCGGTGGAATACGCCTGCCGGATGCCGTCCACGCCCACCACGATCCCGCCGGTCGGGAAATCCGGCCCCGGCAGCACTTTCATCAAATCTTCCACGGTGATATCGTCCACTGCATCCTGGTTGTCGATCATATACATCAACGCGCGGCAGACCTCGCGCAGGTTGTGCGGCGGGATATTGGTCGCCATCCCTACCGCAATGCCGGAGGCGCCATTCAGCAGCAGGTTCGGCAGGCGCGCCGGCAGAACTTCCGGTTCCTGCAAAGAACCATCGAAATTGTCAATGAAATTGACCGTATCCTTATCAATGTCCACCAGCATTTCTTCGGCCATAACCCCCAGGCGTGCTTCTGTATAACGCATGGCTGCTGGAGGATCGCCGTCCACCGAGCCGAAGTTGCCCTGTCCATCCACCATCAGGTAACGCAGCGAAAAATCCTGCGCCATGCGCGCCATGGCGTCATAGACGGCTGCATCGCCATGCGGATGGTATTTCCCAAGGACTTCACCGACAATGCGGGCGGATTTCTTGTAAGCGCTGTTGGCATGAATGCCCATGTCCAGCATGGCGTACAAAACGCGCCGGTGCACCGGCTTGAATCCATCGCGTGCATCCGGCAGCGCGCGCGCCACGATTACGCTCATGGCGTAATCGATGTATGAGGAGCGCATCTCCCGGTCGATATCGATCTGTTTGACTGTGCTAACTTCCATTCAATGATTTCCTTAAAAAATGATTTCCTCAATGATTATAACTGATGCGTTCTGATGCCCATCGGGCAAGCGCGCAAACCGCTTGATTATAAAGCATCGCGCTTTTTTCTTCAGTTATAATTTCTTCAATGAAACGCTGGGTTTTCGCACTCATCCTGGCAGGCATGTTGTTTTTCAACGCATGCGCAACCTCTCCTCGGACTCAATCCGCACTAGCGGAAGGCGCCGCCAGCAGCGCGTACATTGAAAACAAAGGCTCGGATACATTGGTCAACCTGGCGCTGGCTTGGGCGGAAGCCTACCAAACACAACGCCCCGATATCCAGATCTCGGTCACGGGGGGCGGCTCCGGCACGGGGTTTGCAGCTTTGATCAATGGCACCATTGACCTTGCCAACGCCTCACGCGAGATCAAAGCGGAGGAGATCCAGCAAGCGCGCGATTCTGGCTTCGAGCCGCTGGAATTCGTGGTCGCCAATGACGCTATTGCGGTCATCGTCAATCCTCAAAATCCGGTCTCAAAATTGAGCTTGGAGCAGGTCGCGAGCATCTACAAGGGCGAGATCAACAATTGGCAGCAAATCGGCGGCGAAGACCGCCCGATCGTACGCCTCTCGCGCGAATCCAATTCCGGCACGCACGTCTATTTTCTCGAGACGGTCATTCGGTTGAGCAATGAGCAGGATAAAAGCATCTTTTCCGCTGATACCCTGCTGCTGCCTTCCTCGGAAGGTATCATCGCCGAGGTCAGTGATAATCCCAACGCCATTGGCTATGATGGGCTGGGCTATGTCACCGGCGAGGTCAAGACCGTGGCTTTATCCGCTATCGGCAGCGGTGAGTTTATTCTGCCTTCTGCCGAGACGGTAAAAAGCGGGCAATACCCCATTTCGCGCCATTTGTTCATGTACACGCGCGGAGAACCCGAAGGCGCGCTGCAGGAATATTTAGCCTGGATTCTTTCCGAACCGGCGCAGCAAATCGTCAGCCAGTTGGGTTTTGTACCCATCAGCAATTGAGGTATTGATGGAATGAAATCATCCGAGAGAATCCTCACGCATGCCATCCGCATCGCTGGTTCCTCCAGCATTCTGTTCGTGCTGTTGATCTTCGTGTTCCTGGTAAGGGAGGGCCTGCCAGCCCTGGGAGAAGTCTCTCTCAGCGATCTGTTCAGCACGCGCTGGTACCCAATCGAGGACTTATATGGCATCCTGCCGCTTATCAGCGGATCGCTGGTGGTGACTTTGAGTTCGATTTTATTCGCCCTACCGCTGGGTGTGGGCACTGCCATCTACATCGGGGAGATCGCGCCCCCGAAAGTTAAAGAAATCCTGAAACCGGCAGTGGAGATCATGGCCGGCATCCCTTCGGTCGTGTTGGGCTTTATCGGCATTCAGGCGCTTTCTCCTTTCTTGCGCGTCTTCTTGAACCTGCCCACCGGTCTGACAGCCCTGAGCGGTTCCGTTTTGTTGGCGTTGATTGCCATTCCTTCTATCGTTTCCATCGCGGAAGATGCGCTGTATGCGGTGCCTGGTTCGTATCGCGATGCCGCTTATGCCGTCGGCGCTACCCAGTGGCAGACCATCTGGGGTGTGGTGCTGCCTGCGGCGCGCAGCGGGCTTCTGACGGCCGTCATGCTGGGGGTGGGGCGCTCGCTGGGCGAGACCATGGCCGTCATGATGGTGACCGGCAACGCGCCCACTCTGTTCGCCGGCTTGGATTCGCTCATCATGCCGGTGCGCACCATGACCGCCACCATCGCTTCTGAGATGGGTGAGGTTGCCAGCGGCAGCGTTCACTACCATGTGTTGTTCTTTATCGGAATTCTCTTGTTCATTATTTCCCTGATCATCAATGTATCCTCTTCCTCTTTCCGGGTGAAATCCAAGCAGGAGAAAGGCCAGGTCACTTCATGATCCCAGAATTTCAACCCAGCAAACCCTTCCTGGCGCTGAGCCGCCAGAATGCGCAAAAAGTGGGGTTCATGGGCATCCGCCTTATTTCATTGATCACCGTGCTGCCGATCCTGGGTATCGTGATCTACATCGTTTTTAAAGGTTTGGGCACGATCAACTGGGAATTCCTGTCCGCCATGCCCAGAGACGGCATGCGCGCCGGCGGCATTCTGCCGGCGATCGTGGGCACTTTTTATTTGATGATCGGCACCGCCCTTTTCTCCATCCCGCTGGGCATTGCCGCCGGCATCTACCTGGCGGAATACGCCTCCGATAACCTCTGGACGCGCGGCATCCGCATTGCCATCATCAGCCTGGGAGGGGTGCCATCGGTTGTATATGGTCTGTTCGGATTGGGTTTGTTCGTGCTCTTTTTCAAATTTGGCATCAGCATCCTCTCCGCCTCGCTGACGCTTTCCATCATGACCCTGCCGGTTATCATCAGCACCTGCGAAGAAGCTCTGCGCAGCGTGCCCTACCGTTTCCGCGTGGTGGGCATTTCGCTGGGCGGCACGCAATGGCAGACCATCCGCCGCGTGATCCTGCCGCAGGCTCTGCCGGGCATCCTGACCGGCATCATCCTGGGGCTGGAACGGGCGGTCGGCGAAACCGCCCCCATTCTCTTCACCGGAGCCACCTTTTTCCTGCCGCATCTGCCCTCTTCCCCCATGGATGCCACCATGGCGTTACCCTATCACATTTACGTCATTTCCACCCAGGTGCCAGGCATGCCCGCCGGCATTCAATACGGCACGGTACTGGTGCTGCTGGCATTCGTGCTGGGTATGAACCTGATTGCCTCGCTTATCCGTTCTCGCGCGCGCGCCAGGAGGCAGTGGTAATGCCGACCACCAGCCTGCGCATCCGCGATTTATACCTGCGTTATTCCGATGGCAAACAGGCTCTGAAAGGCATTAACCTGGATATTCAGCCCAATGCCATCACGACCGTTTTCGGGCCTGCCGGAGGAGGTAAATCTTCCCTGGTGCGAGTGCTCAACCGGTTGATCGATTTGGCCGATGTCGCAGAGCTGCGCGGCCAGGTCAGTTTTGGCAGCCTGGATATTCTGGATGCCGGCCTGGACGTGGTGGGTCTGCGCCGCCGCATCGGCGTTGTTTTTTCGCGCCCCATTCCGCTGCCATTGACCGTCTCTCAGAATATCAGTTTCGGGCTGGAAGTCGCCGGTGAGCGCAATCCCGCCATCCTGCGTGAACGGGTGGAAAAAGCGCTCCGCCAGGCGGTGCTGTGGGAAGAGGTCTACGACCGCTTGGATGATCCTGCCGCTTCTCTCTCGGGCGGGCAGCAGCAGCGCCTGTGCCTGGCGCGCGTTCTGGCATTGGATCCGGAAGTGATTCTTTTGGACGAGCCCACTTCGGCGCTCGATCCGGTCTCCACCGCGAAAATCGAAGAGTTCCTGGAAAATGCCAAGCAGGACCTGACCATCTTGTTGGTGCCGCACAACCAGCAGCAAGCCGCGCGCCTGGCGGACTTCGCCGCCTTCTTCCTGCAGGGCGAACTGGTCGAATACGCCGCGGGCAAAGAGCTGTTCATGAATCCCAAAGACCAGCGCACGCAGGATTACGTGCAAGGCCGCTTCGGATAAGCGCTTTCGAAAAAAACTCTGCTTAGTGCTTAAATAAGAAACTCAGGAGGAGCATGGGTTCAGCCAAGAAAAATTTCATCCTGCAAGCATTTTTTCTGCTGAACGTCCTGCAGGGCGCGCGCGCCCTACAGCAGATCATGCTCCTGCCCGCGTCGGAAGAACAGCGCGCGCTGCTGTGGGGTTTTTCCTGGGTCAGGCTGGCCATGCTGGCGGTTTGCGCGCTTGGCATCCTTTTTTTTATGGGCGGCAGCATCCTGCTGATGAGAAAGGGAATGCATTTCAGCATTTCATCCGCGCTTCACAAAGCGCAGCAATTCTTTGCGCGCAGGCCTTTCACGCTGGCGCTCTGCCTGGCGCTCTCCGGCCTGGTTTTTCTTATCGGTGCAGCCGGTGAAATTTTGCTGAACCCCGCCATTTTTCCCGCTGCCGCAATTTACCGCTATTTGTACGAACGCATCCGGCCTTTGACCCTGTGGGTATCCCTGCTGAGCGCTGAATTGTTCGTGCTCATTGTTCTCTTCTTCTGGCAGGCGCGCACAGCCGCGATTCCCGATGAAAGCCTACGAAAACGTCACAGGCGTTATTTGCTTTCTGAAATCTGCGCCTGGCTCATCATGCTCCCGCTGTGGGCAATTTCCATCCGCCAGCCGCAATTTCTCCCAACCAATGGCGCGTTCACCCAGCCGCTGCTGTTATTCTCTTTCATCTTGCTGGTCTATCCAATATTTAATGAAGCTTTCCCAAAAAAAGGCCAGGACACATGAGCAAGACCGGCAGATTTTCAAACCTTGCCCTGTTGATCTTAACCGCAGCCTGGATTGCGGTCGTGCTTTACGCCGGTTTTTGCGTAACCCCGCCCGCTAACCCCAATCAAAGCCATGATTTGACCGCCAGCCAGATGGTCTTGCGCTTCGGGTTCAACCAGCTGCACTTAACCCCTCCCGCGCTGCTCCTTTTCTGGCTGCTGGTCAGTTTGGGGTTCATTTACCTGTTGGTGCGTAAAGAAAGTCCGGCGGTGGATTGGATCAAAAAAATCGAGCGGGGAATATTTTCGGACGGAAAGATCCAAGCATTGATAGGTCTTTTATTCGCCGGCGTTTTCTGGATCCTGCGCAGCAACTATGCCAATAAGGATTTCCTGCTGTACAAGAAAGACTGGTACCCGGAGTTCCTCTTCTATCATTCCATTCACGTGCGCTTCGACGAGATGTGGGAATCTTTCCTGCATATGGAAGCCTACCGCTTTTTGCATGCCAGTCTGGGATGGTCTATCGAAACCACTTTCCAGCTGATCTCGTGCGTCTGCGGGGTGGTTTTCATCTTTGCATTATTGAAGCTCTGTCCGTTGTTATCCCCGCGCCAGCCCTTGATCCCTTTTGCGGCGCTGCTTTCGGGCGGGTTCATGCAGCTTTTCTTCGGAGACATGGAGTATTACACCATCAGCGCCGTTTTCATTTTCCTGTATGTTTGGGCTGCTTTGCTTTTCATTCGCGGGCGGGTGAACCTGGTGCTGCCCGCCTTCCTGCTCATGGCGGGCATGGTAGCTCACATGGCAGCCATCTTCCTGCTGCCCTCGCT
>CAYVJI010000021.1:0-1937 GCA_964451805.1 uncultured Pelolinea sp.
AATGATATTAATAATTATGTTTCAACGCCTGGACAGGCGAAACGAAGCGGTTTGGACAAAACCGATACAATGATACCACTTTTTAAATATAGGACAATTCAGGTAGGATTAGTGAAGTAAGTGCGGGATTTGAGCGGCAGCCAGGAACAAAGCAGCCAGGCTTTTGCTATCCTGCAGCTCGCCGCGCTGGACAAGGGCTGATATCTGCCCTACGGGAATTTGGCGCACCTGCAAGAATTCATCATCGTCCATTTCCAAAGGCGCGGGATAGAGCTGGTGAGCTAGGAAAATGTAGTTGAGTTCACTGGAATAACCGGGCGCCAGGTAAATTGCACCGAGCAGATCCAGCGAGTCGGCTGCCATGCCGATCTCTTCACGTATCTCGCGCCGGGCGCAGTCGATGGGATGCTCATCAGAGTGCATCACCCCGGCAGGCAGCTCCAATAGCGGGCGTGCGCTGCCCATGCGAAACTGGGTGACGAACCACAGGTTGTCATCCTGATCCAGGGGCAGGATGGTGACCGAATCATTGTGACGCACCAGGTCATAATTGCGCTGGCGCTCATCCGGCAGGCGCACCAACAGGTTTTCAACCTGAAAGGCATGCCCCTTAAAGACAGTGGTTTTCGACAAGATTTGATGCGCCATGATTTGCCTGTGCGGATTAGTGTAACACGGAATAAAAAAAAATCCCCGCGCAGCCGCGCGGGGATTAAATTGCCTTCAGAATCTATTCGTTTGCGAAGAAATCAGTGCCGTAATATTGAGCGTTGTTGGTCTGCAGCAGCACCACGATCGTAGCAGTCCCGCGCAGGCTATCGGGGATGTTGAGTGTTACATCAAAACCAGCGCCGGCTCCTTCGGGATGATATTTGGCGGTGCCAACCACGACATATTGACTGTAATCATAAACGCCATCCGGCCCCATCTTAAAGGTAATATCCATATTATCCAGCAGCCAAGGATAGGTAGCCTGCAGGACAACATTCTTATCCTTGTTATAACTCTGAATGCAGACATACACATTGGGTCCGCATTTGTTGGTATTGTAATTCAGGGTGACGACTGGCGGAGGGCCGGCTGTGGAAGTTGGCAGAGGCACACTGGTGGCTTGAACCGTTGCCGCAGGAGTGGCATCAGTGTCGGTTTCGTCCTCAGCATCTGCCTCGGTTTCCGCATCTTCCCCTTCATCCGCTTCGGCATCCACGGGCTGCGCCATGGCGGTCTGCGTGCCGGAGATGATATCCTTCATCAGCTGGGATTGGGTGGACACCGGATTGGGCAGGGCTTCCTCAGCGGATTCTGCCGGGCTGCCCGAGGCGGAACGCGTGCAGGCGGCTGCCAGCAGCGCCAGCACTACTGTGGCGATCAGAAAAAATAAAACCTTTTTATTCATCGGATTTTCTCCTCCAGAATGAATTTCACTCGAATTTTTATAATAAAAATAACACTTATTATCTTAGCACGGTGCTGATTGACAGTCAATAGAAAAACCAGATTCATTAAAAAGCATCAAGCGCGAAATTTCTATCTTCGCGCTTGACTGATGGGCAGCCTATTGATTAAGGCTGATTCTGCGGCAGCTGGAAAACGAAGGGCGATTCACTGGGCAGCAGCATGGCGTTGATGTTGGGCGCCAATTTGGTGATGTACTGATAGGTCAGCAACTCCGGATTATCGGCAATGGCAGCCTGGATCAACTGCAGGGCTTGCGCTTCAGCCTCGGCTTCCACCAATCTCGCTTGGGCGCGCCCCTCGGCGGCGATCACGGCTGATTCTGCCTGCCCTTTTGCGGTCTCGATGGCCTGCTGGGCTTCCTGCTTCTTCTGCTCGACGACAAAAACAGCCTGTTTGGCCAACTGTTCAGCGATCTGTTTCTGCTCCACCGAAGCGGCATATTCCGGTGAAAAGGTGATGTTGCGCAGGACGAAATCCAC